>NZ_LZHI01000038.1:0-1880 GCF_001690385.1 Gilliamella sp. Choc6-1 | reverse complement strand
GATATTTATAGTCTATATCCTAATTATAGCGAAATTGAACCCGCGGTAACGGGTAGTAGACCTGCTTTAGGAAGTCATTATTACAATATTAAGTCGGATGGTAGATTAAAATTGATCCGTGCGGAAAGTGGTAATTATCTTTTATAAAGTTATTTTAATTCATTAGATTACTGTTAAGTTTAAGATTTGCGGGGGTAAAAAAGTGTTTCCATACTTACTGTCATACCAATATACAGCTGATACGAGCCATAAGCCGAAGCAGTGACAAAAGCGATTAACAAATTTTAACTAACAGGTAATAACTGATGAAAACACAAATCAAAAAAATCTTAATATTAGGTAGTAGTTTACTGATGTTATCGTTACTGACAGGGTGCGATTTTACCGATTATAAAACGCGAATTCAAAGGGAAAACGATATTAATAACCCAACAGGAAATAAATCAGTTTGTTTGGCTGTGGGGGATTTAACTGAGGATATGTATCCTTATACTATTCACTATGTTGAAGGCGAAATTGATCCGAAAGAGCCTTATGATAAAGTAAAACAAAATAGAAGATTAAACTTAAAGCTATCCCTTTATGCTAAAGAGGGATTATTTACCGAAGAGCTGGTTGGTCATGACGGCGATAAGCCCCTGTACCGTTACGATTTAACAGAGGAAGGGCGTAAATACGTAGATTGGTGGGGAGGCACTAACTTCTGCTTTGGTCGGGTTGTGGTTGAGAAAGTTACGGGAGTTGACGACCAATTACAAGGTCAGCGGGTGATCATTTTTACCTACCATTTAGAAAATGTGCCAAATTGGATAAAAAATAAGGATATTTATAGCTTATATAAAGGTTATGGTGGACTCAAAGAAGGTGTAACTGGACAAATTATTGAAGGTGGTGCTCATTACTATAGTATTTCTTATGATGGTACGTTGCGCTTAAAGATAGGGCTTAGTGGTGCTTATGTTCTGTAATATTGTTTTAATTCATTAGATTACTGTTAAGTTTAAGATTTGCGGGGTAAAAAAGTGTTTCCATACTTACTGTCATACCAATATACAGCTGATACAAGTCATAAGCCGAAGCAGTGACAGAATCGATTAACAAATTTTAACTAACAGGTAATAACTGATGAAAACACAAATCAAAAAAGTCTTAATATTAGGTAGTAGTTTACTGATGTTATCGTTACTGACAGGGTGCGATTTTACCGATTATAAAACGCGAATTCAAAGGGAAAACGATATTAATAACCCAACAGGAAATAAATCAGTTTGTTTAAGGGTCGGTAAGGTTTATGAAGATATGTATCCTTATACTATTCAATATATTGAAGGCGAAATTGATCCTGATGATGCATGGGATAAAATCGCCGCCAATAATGAGCTTAATTTAAAACTATCCCTCTATGCTAAAGAGGGATTATTTACTGAAGAGCTGGTTGGTCATGACGGCGATAAGCCCCTGTACCGTTATAATTTAACGGAAGAAGGTCGCAAATACGTAGATTGGTGGGGGGGCACTAACTTCTGCTTTGGTCGGGTTGTGGTTGAGAAAGTTATGGGAGTTGACGACCAATTACAAGGTCAGCGGGTGATCATTTTTACCTACCATTTAGAAAATGTGCCAAATTGGATAAAAAATAAGGATATTTATAGCTTATATAAAGGTTATGGCGGTTTAGAGAAAGCCGTATTGGGTGAAAGACCTGTTAAAGGTGCGCATAACTATAGTATTTCTTCTGATGGAAGATTAAGCTTAATAAGGGCTAGAAGTGGTAGTTATATTTTATAAAATTATTTTAATTCATTAGATTACTGTTAAGTTTAAGATTTGCGGGGTAAAAAAGTGTTTCCATACTTACTGTCATACCAATATACAGCTGA
>NZ_LZHI01000037.1:0-67179 GCF_001690385.1 Gilliamella sp. Choc6-1 | reverse complement strand
TTTAATGCCACATCGCAAGAAGAGCTCGCCGAAATCAAACAACGACACCATATAACGGAATAATATAATAAAAATATTATTAAAATAATGGACACCGTTAAAGAAGGTGAAAGCCAAGATAAAAAAATGCACCAACTGGCGATTGACTTAGGCTCGTTAGCATTATTAAGTGTTGATAGCGTGGCTTTATACCGTGACATCAAATTAAAAATGCAGCTAGTTAAAGCGATGCGTTCAACAGTTTCGGGCACATTAGTACCTGAAATTAAAGCTAAACAGATGTTAAATACCTTGATTTCTAAAACCGTAGCCAAAGCCTTTGCCGCTATAACTATTTTTGAAGCCTTAGGCGAGTTAAAAAGTGCCTTGGGGATGTGGAATATGGAGGATAAAGATTATTTTAGAGCTAGATTGTTTGGTGCTTTTGCCTTAGGCGTTGGTGCAGCCCTATTATTATTGGGAAGTGAATTGGCTATAGGGATTGGTGTCCTTTTATTAGTTTCAAGTTTATACTTAATTGCTTATAGCAAAAAATACGATAATTTTACGCCTATCGATCACTGGTTAAACCGCTGTTATTTTGGGGTGCAAGAAGAGTTTGCCTATTTAGGGTATGGCGCTTATCACGAAGAGCAAGAGGCATTTGTGGGTTTTGGGCAGTCGGTAAATGACTATTTGGTTGCGGTGTCGGGCATTGACACCTTTATGATCTTTAAAAAACCAAGTTCATTTAGTGGGATGAAGCTACATCACCGCCACCTCTATTTTTATTTAACATACCCGCATAATGCAACCATCGCCCACCTGCCGTTGCAGGCCACGGTTACATTATTTGGTAAGAATGGGCAACGTGATGAGGATATGATTGAATCTCACTTTAATATCAGTTCAACAGGGGTAAATAACCACTCAGTAGTGGCGCACTCCCCAATCCACCTAAACGAAGATAAAGCCAAAGAAACCCTAAAAATCACCGAATATGTCACCACCGATAAAAACTATTTTATCGACCATTATGAAGCAAAAACCTTTAAAACCCTCACTCAGGGCAAAGCGGTATGGCAATCTAATTTTACCGATATTGAAAAAATCGAAGTAAAAGAGCCAGCTCCTAACCAGCCAGAAAGTCACCTAACGGTAATAACCTGGGTAGCGGGCACCTTTGCTTATGATCTAATAAATAACTACCAAATCAATATCAGCCCTAATGCACAAGATGATGACGAAATCCCGCTTATCATTAATCGAAGCAGTAACCAATTTCACGATGAATAAATAAAAGGAGAATAAAATGCCATCAAAATACCGCCCGCAAATTTTTGGTTGGTTTGGGGATCTAGATAAAGGTCCTTATAGTGTACCTTTGCATGACGATCGCTTAAGTTATGCCAATAATACCTATTGTGCCTTTATTCGTCAGGATTACAATGATCAGATTTTTTATGCTTGTTTGTATATTATTGGTTTTATCTTTGGAACTGGCTCTACTTTGAGTTTTCTTTGGTTAATAACGGAATATGATAATCCTACAATTAAACCGTTTACTTTAATGATAATTATAGTTGGATTTATTGCAAGTTGTTTAGGTATGTATGTTCTAATTCCAGAACTCTATCTAAATTTGTTTTCCCGCCGTGGCAGCCCCATTATATTTAACCGTAAAACCGGTAAAGTCTATGTTAATGAAAGTTACTTTTTTAACTTTAAGTTTTTACAGCATCCTGCGGTATTTTTACAACCGAAAAAACGCCGAATAAAAGAGTATGATTGGGACGATTTGCACGGTGTTATTATTCATAATATGTCACGTAATGCCTTAAGTTCAACCGTGTTAATGGTCTGCCAACCGGGCACGCACCAAGTGATAGATCATATTATGTTAGATCCTGCTCGAGCCGGCGCAGGAAGTACATTTGTTTGGGGATGGATCAATAGTTTTATGGTGCATTATAAATCTGCCAATATCGATGACGGTGAATATAAATCAGATCAAGAAGCGGAATTTAAAGCCCATAGGATTGAAGGGCAAGGTTGGCCCGAATGGATGGTCGAAGCGTTTAATGCCACATCGCAAGAAGAGCTCGCCGAAATCAAACAACGGTACCATATAACGGAATAACCCAGATGATTAAGGAATAAGGAATAATTATGCCATCAAAATACCGCCCGCAAATTCTTGGTTGGTTTGGGGATCTAGATAAAGGTCCACGTTTAGTGCCCCTGCATGACGATCGCTTAAGTTATGCCAATAATACCTATTGTGCCTTTATTCGTCAGGATCACAATGATCAGATTTTTTATGGCTGTCTCCACTTTATTGTTACTATGTTACTATTTTGGGAAGTATATTAACTGTAGATACGGTTATGTTTATTTTGGGATTCAATGTCTTTGAAGCTACCTGCAAGTGAAAGATGACTCAAAGAGCTACGCATTGAAAATCAAGAAAAGGTCGTTAAATAAGGCGCCCAATCGATGTGCTAACAGCCGATAGTATTTATCAATGGTATGGCTTTGAGTATTGTGTTATTGCCCACCCGACAATTCGTTAGCCCTTCCAGTTATTTAACGCATTAAATAATTCAAGCTATGGCAAATCAAGCGCTGCATTTTTGGTTATTTTCAGTATATAATTAAGAAAACTTAACAAATGGGGCTGAATAATGAGTAGCCATAATAGTGGAAGTTCAATTTCTGTTTCTAACCTTTTAGCTGCAAAGCCTATTTTTAGTTGCCAATTGGATGGAAAAGGTAATGCTAATCCCTTGAATGTAGACAATGAGGCTTCGGTACAGCAACCAAGTTGGATTCATTTAAATTTTGCTAATCCAGATACAATAAAATGGATAAACGAGACAAATTTAATCCCTGAACTGGTCAAGAATGAATTAATAAAACCGAATCAAATTTCTAAAGAAATTCGCTTTGATACAGGCATTTTAGTGGTTTTAAAAGGGGTTAATTTTATACCAAATGAATTACCCGATCCGATTGTTACATTTCGCTTTTATATTACAGATAACTTAGTTATTTCAGCACGGCACCAACAAATTGATGCTATTTCCCAATTGAAAAATAATTTAGAAAAAGGGATTGGTCCGGTTGATGTTGCTGATTGGCTAATTCAAGTATCTGAGTTAATCAGTGATCAAGTGAATTTATCTTTTAACAGTGTTCATAATAAAATTATTAAGCTCGAAGATTTAGTTTTAAATCAACGTATCTTTTCTTATAAAGAAATAGGTCGGGTACGTAAGCAATTGATTGTTTTACGGCGCTTATTATCACCGCAACGTGATATTTTTGTTAAGATTTCAACTGAAAGAATATCATGGATTGATGATAATGATCGTCAACGATTGCATGATATTTCCAATCAACAAAATCACTATATATCTGACATTGATAGCTGTTTATTACGGTTAGCATCAATTATGGAGCAAATTAATAGCTTTTTGGCTGAATCGACCAATAAACGAATTTATTTGATGTCATTGTTTACCATTATTTTTACGCCGATTACTTTTTTAACTAGTTTGCTTGGGGTCAATTTAGCTGGTATTCCTTTTAGTGAGCAAGGATGGTCTTTTGTTGGATTAATGGGACTACTTGCTGTTATTTGTATTGTTTCAGTTATTTGGCTTAAATATAAAAAATGGTGGTAAGTGGCGTGATTTTTTTAAAAGTAAGTAGAATATTATAAATGTTATAAAGCTGAAAATATGGATATTATTAAATCGTTATTTAAAGATATGCACCTAAAATGGATTCAAGCTTATTATCAAGACTGGATTGGCGATGAAATGTTAATTTTAACTTTTTTTGGGTAATGCTTTTAAGAGCTAAATGCAACCAACTATTTGAATTTGAAAATAAATTTGGTTTGTTGGTTCGATAAGTTTAACAAGCTTATGCTGTTTGGAATTTTTTAATGAATAATCATTTTTATGCAATTTAATCAGTCTTATCGTTTATTTATTGCCGAAAAGCCTAGTTTAGCAAGAGCTATTGCTGATGTATTACCCAAGCCTCATCAAAAGGGTAATGGGTTTATTAAAGCAAGTAATGGTGATGTTGTAAGCTGGTGTATTGGGCATTTATTAGAACAAGCCACACCAGAAGTTTATGATCCCCGATATAAAAAATGGATAATTAGCGATTTGCCTATCGTACCTGAAAAGTGGGTATTGATGCCGAAAGACAATACGAAAAAGCAATTTGATATTTTGGTGGAACTGATTAAATCAGCAGATCAGATTGTGCATGCTGGTGATCCTGATAGAGAAGGGCAATTATTAGTTGATGAAGTTTTAAATTATTGCCAATTACCCCCAGATAAACGCAAAGCAATACAACGTTGTTTAATCAGCGATTTGAATGCTAGCGCTGTTGAAAAATCATTACAGCAATTACGTAGTAATCAAGATTTCATCCCTTTATCAACTTCAGCATTAGCAAGAGCACGAGCAGACTGGCTTTATGGTATTAATATGAGTCGGTTGTGTACAATTGTTGGACAAAAAAATGGTTATCGCGGTGTGTTATCAATTGGGCGAGTGCAGACTCCTATTTTAGGCTTGGTTGTAAGACGAGATTTTGAGATAGAGCAGTTTGTGCCTAAACCATTTTATGAAGTCTTTGCGGTGATTCAAACTAAACATAATGAGCTTTTTAAAGCAAAGTGGCTGCCTAGCGAAGCTTGTGCTCCTTATCAAGACGAAGAAGGACGAGTATTAGTTAAGGCATTAGCAGAAAATGTTTGTAAAAGAATTAAAAATCAAATCGGTGTAATTGATAAAGTTAGCAATAAAAAGAAAGAGCTAGCTCCTCCTATGCCATTTAATTTATCTGCATTACAAATTGATATGGCAAAGAAAAATGGATTAAGCGCACAAGAAGTGCTCGATATTTGTCAATCGTTATATGAAAAACACAAATTAATAACTTATCCAAGATCGGATTGTCGTTATTTGCCAGAAGAGCATCTTAAGCAAGTGACAGGGGTAAAATCGGCAATTGAAAATAATTGTCCTGAATTAAAAACGGCGATTGATAATGCGGATTTTACTTTAAGAACAAAAATATGGAATGATAAAAAAGTTGAAGCTCATCATGCTATTATCCCGACTTTGCGTAAGGCTAAAATGGACAATTTGTCTAGCAATGAGAAAGCAGTTTATCAAGTTATTGCAACACAATATTTAGCACAATTTTATCCAGCTTATAAGTATTCTGAATTGCAAATTGAAGTTGATATTCAAGGTGGAAAATTCGTTTCAAAAGCAAACCAAATGTTAGATGCTGGTTGGAAAGTATTATTTGGAACCAAAAATAATCAAGCTGATTCCGTAAATGAGAGTAACGATAGTAACGCACTTTTAACCAAATTAGTTAAAAAAGGTGAAAATGTTCAATGTATAGATGCAGAACTTATCAGTAAAGAAACCCAACCACCAAAGCCATTTACGGATGCCACCTTGCTTTCAGCTATGACCGGTATTGCTCGATTTGTTAAGGATCCTGAAATCAAGAAAATATTACGTGAAACGGATGGCTTAGGTACTGAGGCAACAAGAGCAGGTATAATTGAACTGTTATTTAAACGTCAGTTTTTAACTCGCCAAGGTAAATCGATAAAATCAACACAAGTCGGTCGAAATCTTATATTATCGCTTCCTGATATTATGTCTATGCCAGATATGACTGCACATTGGGAACTACAGCTTGAGGAGATCAGTAAAAAAGAATTTTCGTATCAACAATTTATGATTCAGCTTAATCAATCATTACTTAATCTTGTCGATCAACTTAAAAATGCACAATTAAATATTCATACTTAATGTCTATTATAATAGGGCATTAAGTATGGCTGTATAGCAAGTCAATTATTTGATATGTGCAATTTTAATTTTTTATTGTTGTAATAGATGAGCAGTTATAATGAAAGAATTGCTGATGTAGGCAAAAGTTGTATTGATTTCACTATAGTTAGCTATATTGTGCACTTTCAGTGCTGTTTTTAAGCATTTACAAAGATTATTTTATATGACCCGTTGACTTATTTTCTGTAAGGGCGTATAAATTGCCCGTCTTTGAGCTTTTTCTTACTTTTTTAACTATAAAGGTGTTAAAAATGAGGGTGAAGAAAAGTTGAAATCCAAAGCGCTGAGTTCAATTTACAGGAGAAATATGGACACTCAATCGGGTCACCCCAAAATGTGGGGAGATAAATTCAAACAATCATTATCGGTTATGAACTTGTCTAAATAATCATTTTTTCAGTTCACAAGCCGAATTGATAAACGGTAACGGTGAACGATATGCATTTTCTTATACGCTATCACACAAACGCAAAACATCAATGTGCACAAATGCTAATGTTGTGTCTATTGTATCTTTCAGAAAAACATTTAGAGCCACCGAGTTGTATCTAATTCTTAATTAATTTCTTTTTGCTAATTTATATTTATGCTCAGCAATAGCTTTTTTAGCTACTTTTTTGCTATGCAATAAATTCTTAGCTCATCATAAATTTTGATTTGCTTATTGTTATGTTGTTAACAATGAGTAGGCGTTTATTTGCCAAAATGAATATAGGTACATAAGATGACTAAAAATATTTCAAAAATTAAAAATCCAAATAATTTAGATGTGAAAGCTATCAGCGAAGCACAAAATAGCCTTGATAGTATTTTATCTAAATTTCAAACCAGCCTTTCAGGATTAACGCAAGAAAATGCAAAATCTAGAATTGAACAGTATGGTAAAAACGAAGTGGCTCGCGAAAAAGTGCCATCAATTTTAGTGCAATTATTAATGGCATTTAATAATCCATTTATATTTGTATTATTAGTTTTAGCTATTGTCAGCTTTGTGACTGACTATTGGTTACCTTTGCAAAAAGGCGAAGAAACCGATTTAACTGGTATCATCATTATTTTGACAATGGTATCGTTAAGTGGATTATTGCGCTTTTGGCAAGAGTTTAGATCTAATAAGGCAGCCGAAGCTTTAAAGTCAATGATTCGCACAACAGCCACGGTATTGCGTCGTGCACATAAAGATATGACCCCCGAACGCATTGAAATTCCATTAAGTGAAATTGTTCCGGGGGATATTGTTTATTTGTCCGCAGGCGATATGATTCCGGCTGATGTTCGTTTAATTGAATCACGAGATTTATTTGTTAGCCAAGCAGTGCTAACTGGTGAGTCAATTCCAGTTGAGAAGTACGATACATTAGGTGCGGTTACCCAAAAAACGAGCAATGTAGGTGCCACTGATATCGACAAAGACAATTTACTTGATGTCAATAATATCTGTTATATGGGAACCAATGTTGTAAGTGGTACCGCTACAGCCATTGTTATTGCAACAGGTGGGGATACTCATTTTGGAACATTGGCAAAATCAATTGTAGGATCTCGTGCTGAAACCTCATTTGACCGTGGGGTGAATAGTGTTAGTTGGCTTTTAATACGCTTTATGATGATTATGGTACCAATCGTTTTTGTGCTAAATGGTTTTTCTAAAGGAGATTGGGGCGATGCTGCATTATTTGCTTTAGCTGTTGCAGTTGGGTTAACTCCTGAAATGTTGCCTATGATTGTTAGCGCTAATCTAGCTAAAGGCGCAGTTGGTATGGCGAAACGTAAAGTAGTTGTTAAGCGGCTTAATTCCATTCAAAATTTTGGTGCAATGGATATTTTATGTACCGATAAAACGGGTACTTTAACTCAAGATAAAATTATTTTAGAACATCATCTTGATATTAATGGTAAAGTCGATCCTACAGTTTTAGAGCTTGCTTGGCTTAATAGCTATTATCAAAGTGGTATGAAAAATTTAATGGATAAAGCGATTATCCGCTTTACTGAAGAAAAAACCAATATGAAAAAGGTAGGAGTTGGTTTATACAAAAAAATTGATGAATTACCATTTGATTTTGTGCGCCGTCGTTTATCTGTCGTTGTGCAAAATGGTGGTGATAATCATTTAATGATCTGTAAAGGTGCAGTTGAAGAAATGTTGTCCATTGCTAGTTACGTTTACGAAAATGGAGAATATTTGCCATTGGATGACAAGCGTAAACAAGCTTTAATTGCTATCGCGCATGAGTATAATAGAGAGGGGTTTAGAGTACTTGCTGTTGGTGTTAAAGATATTCCAGCTAGTGAAACCAAAGCTCAATACGGCGTGAAAGATGAAACTGCACTTGCGATTCGTGGATTTTTAACTTTTTTAGATCCACCAAAAGAAAGTGCTTTTGACGCTATTTCGGCATTAAACGAACACGGTGTGGGTGTTAAAGTGTTGACGGGCGATAACGAAATTATCACCATTAAAGTCTGTCGTGAAGTTGGTCTAGAGCCAGGTATTCCTTTATTAGGTACCGAAATCGAAAAAATGGATGATGCCGAACTTAAAGTAGAAATTGAACAGCGTACTATTTTTGCCAAATTAACCCCATTGCAAAAATCCAGAATTATTAAGCTATTGCAAGAAAACGGCCATACTGTTGGCTTTTTAGGCGATGGTATAAACGATGCGCCAGCACTTCGTGATGCCGATGTGGGTATTTCCGTCGATACCGCAACGGATATTGCAAAAGAATCGGCTGATATTATTTTGCTAGAAAAAAGCCTTATGGTATTAGAAGAAGGAGTGATCTGTGGTCGTGAAACCTTTGGTAATATCATGAAATACTTAAATATGACGGCAAGTTCTAATTTCGGTAATATTTTTTCAGTATTGGTTGCTAGTGCGTTTCTACCATTTTTACCTATGCTAGCGATACATTTACTCATTCAAAATTTGCTGTATGATATTTCACAACTCTCATTACCATGGGACAAAATGGATGATGAGTTTTTACAAAAACCACGTAAATGGGATGCGCTAAATATTAGGCGATTTATGATCTGGATTGGTCCAACCTCTTCTATTTTCGATATCACAACTTATGTATTGATGTGGTTTGTGTTTAGTGCTAACAGCATAGAAGCACAATCATTATTCCATTCAGGTTGGTTTATTGAAGGCTTACTTTCACAAACTTTGGTAGTACATATGCTTAGAACCCAAAAAATTCCATTTGTGCAAAGTACAGCTGCGTTTCCTGTTGTTGTAATGACTTTATTTGTTATGGCTGTAGGTATTTATATTCCATTTTCTCCACTTGGGAGCTTGATTGGATTACAGCCACTGCCATGGTTATATTTTCCTTGGCTTTTGGTAACACTATTTAGCTATTGTTGTGTTGCTCAATTAATGAAACGTATTTATATTAAGCGTTTCGGTCAATGGTTTTAGTTTCGCAAACTAATATATAAGCGATACTCAAGTCGCTTATATATGTAAAAAATTATTTAAATCATATAATTATAATTAGAAGGAAAATGAAATATGAAAACACCTCACAAAAACTTAATTGTCCTTATTAAAAGTCGAAAACTAAAAAAAGCAGAAAGAAAATTAGTAAATAAAGGCGTAAATTGAAAAAATATAAGTGTAATATAATTTCAAAATAAATAATTAGTATAATTATGTAAGTTAGAATACAATAAAAAACCCCAGTAATGGGGTTTTTTTATCTCTCTAAACGAATATGAAATTATTAAAAGAGATAATAACTAAATTTTTTAACAATATATTGGTAAGTTACAGTTTTAAATGGTTATCATTAGTTTTTCTTAAAATATCATAAATTTCGTCTTTAATTTTAAGTTTCTGTTTTTTCAATGCTTCTATTGTTTCGGTCGTATCAACAATAATTCCATTTTCAATATTTTTAATTTTTTGATCAAGTTCATTATGTTTATCAAATAATTTTTGAAAGCGGAGATCGGAATTTTTTAATTTTGATATTACTTCTCGGTATTCTGGAAACATAGCTACTCCCTAGTTAGGTTGAGTGAAATAATAACAATAGCAGTTATCACTATTTCAGCTTACAATATTATTGGCTATTTTAGTAGCAATTTTTATGAGGATTTAATCCATGAGTGAATCAATAGTTATCGCCAAAAGCAATGGTAAAGATCTATCTATTTTAGCTCCTTTCGCAAATCGCCATGGTTTGATCACCGGTGCAACAGGAACCGGTAAAACGGTTACTCTACAAAAAATGGCTGAAGGTTTTTCTCAAATTGGGGTGCCTGTTTTTATGGCCGATGTTAAAGGTGATTTAACCGGTTTGGGTGAAAACGGTATATTATCTGAAAAATTGCAAGCTCGGCTAGCAAATATGGGGGTTGACAACTGGCAATCCGATTCGTTTCCTGTTGAATTATGGGATGTGTTTGGCGAAAAGGGCATACCTGTTCGTAGCACTGTATCTGATATTGGTCCTATTTTATTAGGGCGCTTATTAAATTTAAATGATATCCAATCAGGGGTTTTACAGCTTGTATTTAAGGTTGCTGATGATAATGGTTTACTCTTGATTGATTTCAAAGATCTTCGTGCATTAATCCAATTTGTTGGCGATAATTCGAAAAGATTAACCACTCAGTATGGCAACATTTCATTATCATCAATTGGTGCAATCCAACGTGGTCTATTGGCGCTTGAAAATGATGGGGCAGAATATTTTTTAGGCGAGCCTAGATTTGACATTGAAGATCTGATGCAAGTTGATGATCAAGGTCGTGGAGCTGTGAATATTTTATCTGCCAATAAGTTATATAATTCGCCTAAATTATATTCTGTTTTTCTGTTATGGTTACTATCGGAATTGTTTGAACGTTTGCCTGAAACTGGGGATCTTGATAAACCAAAATTAATTTTCTTTTTTGATGAAGCACATTTGTTGTTCAATGATATTGCGCCTGCACTTTTAAATAAAATAGAACAAGTTGTTCGTTTAATTCGTTCTAAAGGCGTTGGAGTGTATTTTGCAACCCAAAATCCTACTGATATTCCAGATACAATATTAGGTCAATTAGGTAATCGCGTACAACATGCATTACGCGCTTTTACTCCTAAAGATCAAAAAGCCGTAAAAGTGGCTGCACAAACAATGCGAGCCAATCCAAGCTTCGATACTGAGAAAGCAATCATGGAATTAGGAGTAGGTGAAGCACTCGTATCGTTTTTAGATGAAAAGGGAAGCCCTAATATGGTTCAACTCGGTTATGTTATAGCCCCTTGTTCAAAAATGGGGATAATGTCATCTCAAAAACAATTCGATGTGATTCAGCAATCAAAATTTTATAATAAATATTCACATGCCATTGATCAACAATCCGCTTATGAAAAACTTCAAGATGGTTTTTCATTTGATAATTTAGCTGATTCAGATGTGAATAATTTTGATAAAAAAGAGACTAATAGCTCAACAAATCAAGAAAGTTATGGCGGAGTGTTCGGTTTTTTTAGCTCATTATTTTTTGGTCATAAAGGCACCAAAGGTAAATCATATGATGGTATTGCTCAAAAAATAGCTAAAAACACTACACGGCAAGTTGTAAATCAGATAAGCAAGCAAATCACCCGAGGTATTTTAGGGGGATTTAAACGATAAATTAACTTTTTTACCTTTGTTCATTTAGGATTTTAAAAACAAACTTAATTAATAAAAATAAGCAAAATAGGAGTATTTGCAATGCTTAAACTGTTTGTTAATTGGTATAATAGGCAATTGAGTAACCCGCATGTGGTTTCGCTATTGGTTGTTATTATCTTTATATTTTTCATTATTTATTTTTTTAATAAAATATTACTGCCTATATTAATTGCTATTGTGCTTTCTTATCTACTTGATACTCCAGTAAATTTTTTATATAGAAAAAACATTCCTCGAACGCTTGCTGTTGTCATTGTGTTGTTTTTATTTATTCTAGTTGTGCTTGCAGGAATTATGATTTTGCTGCCTTTAATTTGGCAGCAAAGTATTAGTTTGATTAAAAATATTCCACAGATGTTAGAGTTTTCCAATAATTTTTTAACTTCATTGCCAGAACACTATCCTGAGTTAATCGATGTCGGCTTATTTGATTCTATTATTCAGGGTATTACTAATAAAGTTGTGCAAACTGGAAATTCTTTATTGCAATTTTCAATCGTTTCTTTACTTGGGTTAGTTTCGGTGGTTATCAATGCGGTATTAATACCTGTTATGATGTTCTTTCTTCTAAAAGATAAAGCTAAAATATGGGGATATTGTTCAAAAATTTTACCTAAAAATCGTACTATTTTAAAACAAGTTGCGGCGGAAATGGATATGCAAATATCCAATTATATTGTAGGTAATGTTTTACATATCATCATTTTAACTGTGTGTGTTTATATTCCATTTGGGTATTTTGAGTTAGATTATGGATTATTACTTGCAGTGATCGTAGGCTTATCTGTTCTTATTCCTTATATTGGTATTATTATTTCAAGTATTCCTGTAGTTTTAATTGCGCTATTCCAGTGGGGATTAACTGCAAATTTTGGTTATTTAATTTTTTTCTATATTTTAATTCAAACATTAGATGGTAATTTGCTAGTTCCATTTTTATTTTCTGAAAAACTCAATCTTCATCCTTTAGTGATCATTTTAGCAGTCATTGTTTTTGGCGGTTTATGGGGTTTTTGGGGGATTTTCTTTGCAATTCCTCTTGCAACATTAGTGAAGGCAATTATTAATGCATGGCCTAAACCAAAAGAAATTAATAATTTTTAATTAAAGAAAAAAGCAGATTACTTAATAATAATCTGCTTTTACTCGAATCAATTTGATTGATTTTTAAGGTAATCTAAAACAATTTCATGATGATTACTTGTCTTAAAATTATCAAATACGTGTTCAATTTTTCCTTCTTTATCAATCAAAAAACTAATACGATGAATGCCATCGTAAGTTTTACCCATAAATTCTTTTTCACCCCAAACGCCAAAAGCTTGGGACATTTCATGATTTTCATCAGAGAGAAGGGTAAAGTTTAACAGCTCTTTTTCTGCAAAACGCGATAGCTTTTCAGGTTTGTCAGAACTAATACCAACTATTACTACATTATATTTTTTGAATTCATCAGCGCAATCTCGCAAATTACATGCTTGAATAGTACAACCGGGCGTCATTGCTTTTGGATAAAAATAAATCAATATCCGTTGACCCTTGAAATCTTTTGAGCTGATTAACTCTCCATCTTGGTCTGGCAACGAAAATTGAGGTGCTTTTTCACCTTGTTTTAGTGGATTAACCATAAATATATTACCCATGTTAATAGTTTAATATTTTAATCGCTTTTGATATTACTAACTTATATTACTAAAAAAACGTTTTGCTGCATCAATTGTGTGATTGATTTCGTTATCTGTATGCACCAGTGACATGAAGCCAGCTTCGAACGCTGAAGGGGCAAAATAAACCCCTTCAGTTAGCATATGATGATAGAATTTTTTGAATAATTCAATATTACAATTCATCACATCTTGGTAGCTGGTCACTTCTGAGGCATTTGTAAAGAATAATCCGAACATGGCTCCTGCGTGGTTTACTAAAAATGGAACATTGTATTGCTTAGCAGCAGATAATAATCCATTTACTAGTGTTACGGTTTTTTCTTCTAATTCTTGATAGATACCAACATCCATGAGTTTTGTTAATGTGGTATAACCTGCTGCCATAGCGACAGGATTTCCTGAAAGTGTACCAGCCTGATAAATTGGTCCTGTTGGGGCTAATTGTTGCATTATCTGAGTTCGACCACCAAATGCTCCAACTGGCATTCCGCCGCCAATAATTTTACCCAAACAAGTAAGATCAGGTACGACATCATAATAATCTTGCGCTCCACCAAGTGCAACTCTAAAGCCTGTCATGACTTCATCAATAATTAAAAGAGCACCATACTTATCACATAGCGCTCTTAAACCTTGTAAAAATTCTTTTTTTGCGGGAACACAGTTCATATTTCCTGCTACAGGTTCAACAATGATTGCAGCAATATCGTTAGGGTATTTTTCAAATTGTTTTTGAACTGATTCAAGATTATTATAATCACAAACTAAAGTGTGTTTTACAAAATCGTTTGGCACGCCTGGAGAAGTCGGATGACCCAAAGTCAGGGCGCCTGAGCCTGCTTTAACCAATAAGTAATCAGCATGCCCATGATAGCAACCCTCAAATTTAATAATTTTATCACGTCCAGTAAAGCCACGAGCAACTCTTATGGCACTCATTGTTGCTTCTGTTCCTGAATTAACCATACGTAACATTTCAATAGATGGCATAAGCTCAGTAACTAGATTAGCTACTTTGGTTTCAATTTCAGTTGGTGCGCCGAAACTTAATCCATTATGAACAGCATTAATTACTGCGTTAACAACATCAGGATCATTATGTCCTAAAATCATAGGTCCCCAAGATCCAACATAATCAATATAGGCTTTTTCATCAACATCATAAATATAAGCTCCATTTGCTCGTTTTATAAATAATGGAGTTCCGCCAACCCCGTTAAAAGCTCGTACAGGTGAATTAACACCGCCAGGTAATACTGATAATGCTTGGTTAAATAATTTTTCTGACTTTAATGAGTTTGTAAGCATGTTGTGATCCTTTGACAAAATTATGTGGTATTTATTCATAGAATTGAAAAAATTTCAAGGTAGCTATTAAAAAATTAAGCAATAGCATTTTTCATTTTGTAATTTCTTTTTTGAGCAGTATATAATACGTAAATCCAGATATTAGGAGAATAAAATGAGTGATGCTTTACCGATTAACTTTACAGATGCTGCTGCAAATAAAGTGAAATCATTAGTAACCGAAGAAGAAAATCCAAATTTAAAATTAAGAGTTTATATCACTGGTGGTGGCTGTAGTGGATTTCAGTATGGTTTTACATTTGATGAAAAAGTAAATGAAGACGATCTATCTATCGAAAAAAATGGTGTATCACTGGTAATCGATCCAATGAGCTTACAATATTTAGTTGGAGGTACCATTGATTATGTCGAAGGGTTACAAGGTTCTCGCTTTGTGGTAGACAACCCGAATGCAATTACAACTTGTGGTTGTGGTTCTTCATTTAGTGTTTAGTATTGTAAAAAGACTTAATAAATATCTATAATTACAGTAAATCATAAATTTACTGCTGAGTTTTTTTGTTTATATACATTTTTCATTACATGCTATTTAGAACATAAAATTGTAGCCTTTTTAGTATATAAATTTTGTGTTCTTACTTACTCATCAATGTCAATTTTGTATTAATTTTACTATTTAATGAAAAGTTGACATATAATTTTGATAAGACTATTTATTAGACCTAATAATTATAAATATTATTTTTATCTAATCTATTGTTATTTTAAACGGTTAAAAAGATAAAAAGTAATTAGCTTCTTGTTATAAAGGTCGCCTTAAAAAGGCGATAAAATTATCTTTATTCCATTATAATTTCAAAAACCATTTTATTTATACTAAGAAAAGTGGTTGATATACAAAGCAAAAATTTAAAATCAACTGAATATAATTTATTATAAAAATTCATTGCCACTTAATTGCAAATACAATCACTAGTTTAATCAAGATATACGTTTAAAATGTATTTTATTTTATGATAGCTTAATAAATCCACAAAAATGATAAACATTGAGCAATTAATCAATAATTTTAAATTTTTAGTTGACGTAGAAATTCAGATAGGTAAAATGCTCAGCATTCGAAACGCAATTATATTTTGTAATGTGTTTTGAGCCCGGGTGGTGAAATCGGTAGACACAAGGGATTTAAAATCCCTCGGCCTTTTTGGCCGTGCGAGTTCAAGTCTCGCCCCGGGCACCACTTACTTACCTATGCGGGAATAGCTCAGTTGGTAGAGCACGACCTTGCCAAGGTCGGGGTCGCGAGTTCGAACCTCGTTTCCCGCTCCAATCTAGTGTTTTTAGATGAAAATCAATATTTATTATTTCATGAGAATTAATAATTGTGTCTGACTTTTCTATTACAATATAGAATCCAATCATTAGGCTTATAGCATTAAAATTTGACCTAACACTTTGGTTGATAAGAATTTTGTTATTATTATTTTATTAACAATTGGTAAAAAATAAAAGTTGATTCAAATACTAGTGATAACCATTTTTCAATTTTAGTGTCTGAATATGACTAGCTAGTGTAATTTATCTGTTTCCCTTCCCATAAAGAACTATACAACTTTAAATGTACTTAATATGCTATCTAAAGTAGTTTCATAGTTTTTTAAGAGAAGGGCATAAAGTGACTTATTGTGTCGTTAGATTAGGTGATAATTTTGATGCTTGAAAAAAGGTATAACTAAGATCTACAAGGTCGTGAATGTAAAAAGGGTCTTCTTTTATTATATTTTTTGTTTCTTCAATCGAGTCACTCATTACTAAAATTATACCGCCTGTTTTATCTTCAAAAAGTCCAGAAGCTAAAAACTTACTGCGAGCGAAATAGTTATCTAAAAATTTATTATGTTCATCTAATTTTGCTAAAATCTCTTGCATTGGTTTTTTAAATGTAGCAGTTACAATTATCATTTGTTTTTCCTTATTTAATAAAATAAATTTAATGTAGTAGATCACGTATTTCAAAAAAATCACCAGATGTGATTTGTAAAGTTTCAATATTATTTAAAACATGAATCAATTCTTTAGCCCTTTGTTGTGAACTTACTAAATAACCATCATTTTTAGATAAGCGCTCAGCTAATTTTTTTAATTCTGGAAATTCATTTAGCTTTGGATTGTCTAAAGTTATTACACGAGAAACTGCTGAGTCAAAAATACATAGTCCAATTACAGCAAAAAATAAATGTGGGTTTTCTAATGCATATATTTTTATCATCATATTTAATGCTGCTTTAGATACCGCATAAACAGACATTCCTTGTCTCGGACGAACACCGGCAATTGAACTGGATATTATAATTTGTTCTAATGATAGCTGGTCATGATTTAGAAAAAAATCTAATAAAATCTTATAAGAAAATAAGTTAACTGACATAACATAATTAAAGTCATCAAAACTTAATTGATCTAACCGAGTAACTTTATTAAATAGACCTGCATTTAGGTATAAACGGTCAATTTTTTTAATTTGTTTTAGATTAGAAAATTCTTTCAAATGGCTAACTATAAATTCCGATTGTGATAAATCTATACAGTGATGATGGAAATGTTGATATTTTTCAAGCTCAGCACATTTACTTCGGGAAATACCATATACACTGTCTCCTTCTTTTAAATGATAAAGAGCTAGCTCACGACCTATTCCTGAGCTTACTCCAGAGATAAAGATATTTTTTTTCATAAAGTTTGTCTTTTAATTGAATTTACCTGAATTAAATCCACCATCAATAGGTAATATAACGCCTGTAGTATATGATGATTGTTGACTTAATAACCATAAAACACTATTAGCAACTTCGTCAGCTGTGCCAAACTTTTTCATTGCTGTAATTGATAATTTTCTTTCTGTCCGTTCAGGGTTCTTTCGCAAATTTTCCTCATTATTCATTCCTCCTAATATTGGTCCTGGAGCTACAGCATTAACTCGAATTGCATGTACATTATCATGATCAACGGCACACTCTATAGCAGCAACTTGTGTTAGCATATTAATGGCGGCTTTACTTACGGAATACGCAGCTTGCATTCGTAATGCTTGTAATCCTGCACAGGATGAAATATTTACTATAGCGCCACCTTTACTTTGAGAAATTAATTGGATTTCTCTTTTTAAGCAATGGGCTGTACCTGTTAAGTTGGTGTCAATAATTTTTTTCCATTGAATAATATCCAATTCGGAGATATTACTATAAGGGGCTGTGATACCAGCATTATTTACTGCAAAGTGTAAAACTTTATATTCGTTTTTAATATGATCAAAAGTATTATCAATGTCATTAGAGTTTGAAATATCACATTTAAAAAATTGGCAATGATCCTTTAATTTTTTGAGTTCAGGCTTGTCAATATTTCTTCCAAGAACAATAATATTTGCTTTTAATTCAATAAGTCTTTGTACTAAGCACAGACCTATACCATTTGTACCACCAACAACGATGATATTTTTGTCTTCAAAATCAATGTATTTCATTTTATTTACTCATATTTAGTTTGAGAATCTCTTAAATAATCAGGGTTAACACAGCAATAAACTCTGTCTAATTTTGGATTGCTTTTATCTTTAAAACAAAAACCATCAAATCTACAAGCGTTGATTTCTCTTTTTTCAAAAAATTTGGATAAAAGTTTTGGATCGGCAAATAATGCCCTTGCCATACCAATATAGTCAAGTTTGTATTTATGGAGTTGCTCTTCTGCATCCAATATTGAGTGAACTAGTCCTGTACATCCTACTGGAATTTTAGTTGTATAAGACTTAATTTTACTTGCGCCAGAGAAAATTCTATTTTTGCTGTTTTGATTATAACCACTTAAAAATTTGTAAAATGTTTCGCCTATACACATTGAGCATTCTATCCCATCAATGCCTAATTGTTCTAATTCATGTATTACTTCCTCTAAATATTCTGGTTTTTGCCCTTCTTCATTATCAAAATAATCATCAATGCCCAAACGAATAAAAATACTTAGGTTATATTTAGTTTTAACTTGAATAGCTTCAATGATTTTTATCAGTATAAGCGCTCTTTTTTTAGGGGTTCCACCATAGTCATCAGTTCTTTTATTTGTATAAGGCGATAAAAAACTACTAATTAGGTATCCATTAGCGGCTTGGATTTGAATAGCTTTACCACCAGCTTGTTGAACTAACCATGCAGAATGAGCAAATTCCTCAATGACATTTTCAATATCACTTATAGACATTTCTATAACTTTGTCTTCTGGGAATTTTTTTTTCATTTTTTGACTAAATTGCCCACTAGGGGATAATAGAGGGCAATTTGTGTGTTTTGATGAACCTTGTGCACCATAATGCTGGAGTTGTACTACCACTAATACATTTTTTTGATGGGCATATTCAAAAATTGGCTTTAGAGCTTGTGCATGTTTCCATTCATATAAAGCTAGCCCTCTTTCATGTAAGCGGGAGGATGGTGACACCGTTGAATTGCCAATTATAATCATCCCAACGCCGCCATCGATAATTTTTTTATAAAAATTGATCAATTCTTCGGAACATTCGCCAGTGGGTTTTGCTAAGTCTAGTCCTATCGATGATAAAAATAATCTATTCTTAATCGATATTCCATTTTCAAAATGTAAAGGTGATAATAGAATTAAATCATTCATGTATTTTTTATCCCAGTTTTTAAATGTTTAGTTCATCAAACATAGGTTTATGATAAAAACAAGTATTTATTATATTATTCAATGTTAGTAACTGAGATTTAGATAAATCGTCAAATATCAAATAGTGCCAATTACTGTTTGTTTCTACTGTTGTGTGTTGTTTTATTGAGAACTCATGTTTATTCAATAAAATTACACTAGAAATATTTGCATTATCATCTTTATCACTTTCTATTGTGATCCCTGTTAATGATAAGTATATTATTTTTTTATTCGATTCTTGGCCATTATTGCTAAATACTTTTATTGACATGTCCTTATCGAAAGGATAAAAATTATGTGTTTTAGCATAGTGTTCATTTCTTAATCTAGGAAAAATACTCATGGGAATAACTGCACAATTTAAGGAGAAAGTTCCTTTAAGTTTACCTTTTTGATAAAACCATGCTTTCTTTTCAAGAATTTTAGGTTTTACCCTACGAACATAATCTTTTTGAGAAAAAAGTATCTCTAGTGGATAAGATGACACAACATAGTCTAAAAAATTTACTCCAAGACTTGTCATTGAGATAGAGACCTCTTTGTATTTATGCCCTGTTGTTGAGTAAACGTAATCATATCCAGCTTGTCTTGCTGCTTCTAATAACATCATTCCAGGAACATGTTCATGGAATTTTTTGTAAAAATATTGGTTTTTTGTATTATTAAATAAGAAATAAGAATAAATAGGGGCTGTGTTTTGTATGTTAGAAATTGCTCTTTTATCATCATCATTAATTGGAGGAATATTGGATAATAATCTACTTCTAATAATTTCCTCTAGATGTAGAGGCATATAAGCACTAATTAATTCTAAAGTGTTATCATCTAGTGGTTTATAAAACTCAGCTATATGTATATCAGAAAGAATAGTACAAGCTACATCTTTTGATATCTCTATTGGTAATGTTCTAAGAGTATAAATATGTTGTTTATTAGATTTACAGCGTTTATAAACAGATTTAAGAAGATGTTCATGCTCTGGATTAGAGAGTATTAAATCGTTAAAATCATCTTCTTTAATCATATTTAATAGTACAATACTAGGTTCATAAATAAGTACATCTTCTACTTCTGATTTATGAACTATGTACGAATCAACAAGTGCTTTTTTATCCATTTTTTATTCCTTCTGTTTAATATTAAGATTTTCGAACAATTTACTTACAATATATGGATGCATGATAGAAACAGGCAACATATATAATTTTCCAACAAGATTGTGATTTTTAACTGATGTAATTAAATATAACTTATTATGATAATCATTAGCGTTGATAATACGAATATGCACACAAACATCTAGATGCCAGTCTCTTACTACCAACGTTAATATATTTTCTTCTTTTTCAATGACTGTAAAAAAGTGGACTTTATTTCCTATATCGGGTTCGTTTTTGTCTAATACATTGAACCCGTTAATGGATTTAATTCCAACTATTTTTCCTAAAAAATCTCTAATGTTAAACAGTAACTCAATCCATTTAGGTTGATAACTCGTTATTTTTTTATAAGCATCATATGCTGAAATTTTTTTAGAAATATATAAGCTTTGATAGCTTAAATAATCAACTTCTTCTGCTATAAGAGTTATATTGTTTAATAAAGCATTGAGTTTTTTAATAGAACCCTTTTGCTTGGCATTCATAAGCTAATTTAATCAATTTTTTATATTGTTTATCTTTAGGAATATATTCTGAAAATATATGTTCTTTGTAATCTTTAAAAATATCATCCAATTTGGACGTTTCTTTAATAAAGTTTGAACCATAAATAAAAAATGGGTAAGTATATATACCACCAACATATTCAATTGTTATCTGTAAATGTCTTAATAACTCATTAATAGAAAAACCTACAACACCTCCAGGAGTATATACTTCTTTTGTTCCACCAATAGATGCTATGACACTAAATTGTTTATTAATGAGCTTAGTTCCTAAATCTGTTCCTTTTCTACCATAAGCAAAACCCGGAAGAAAAATTTCATCAATCCATTTTTTTAATATTGCAGGGTAGGAATACCAATATAATGGAAATTGAAAAATAATGCGTTCGGAGTTTAATAGATAAGATTGCTCTTCTTCTACATTGAACTGATTATTTACACAGGATTTTGAAATATCACGAATTATCAAATTTTCTGAAGCGAAAGGAGTTAATTTCTGTATTAAAGCTTTATTAACAACTGATTCATTTAAATTTGGATGTGCAAGTAAAATTAATGTTTTTTTCATACTCTAGTTCCTTATATAAAAAAGATTATCTTTACATGCTATCATGGTGTTTAAAAAATATCAATACAGCAGTAATTTTCCAGTTAATATTATTTATTATTTTGAAAAATAAGAAGTTATTAAAGGTGCTTTTAATGTCAAAGATTTAAAAATGATCTATAGTGTGAGTGATGTGCTTAAGCGGTTGATTGCTAAATTCAGGGTAAGTTGCATGCTAAAAAGTTATGATAAAATTTAGTTTTATTAAATTAGGTAAGTAAAACATGGTCAATTAAGCTATATGCAAATGTAACTATCTCCTAAATAGTACATTTTCAAAGTCAAAAATTTTCTCCATTAACCCACATAGAGTTTACATAATAAAAAATGACAGAGCACCAATCGTATTTATTTTAAAAGATTCTTTTGCAGGCATTTCAGTCTAAGAGCTTTGCTGTTTATGCTGAATGTATGATTCAAATTTAGCTGCTGTGCATAATATGTTTAACTTAAATTACTAAATTTAGGTTGTTGTTTTGGAGTTCAGTCCTTTTACTGACAAGCATTTACTCTAGGTCTTTTCTAATTGTTTTTACTATATATGAAAACTTAGCTATTAGTGTAACCATAATGTATTTACCCTAAGAATTGAGACTTAAAAGGCAATCTCAAGGTAAATTGTAAAAAAGCATTCAAGTGATAGGTGACTTTAATAGTGTGGCACTAGGCTTGATATTGTAGTCAGTTGTCCGTTAGTAGGATAATCTGGCTCAATATCATGGTTATTTACCCAAAATACGGATAGGTAATAAACCAAATTTATAGAAAAACTTTCACTAGCTAGGAAAAAATTTATGTTATGGTTACTATATCATCCTTTATAGTCCATATCAAAGTGGCTATACCAAATGATTTAACCCTACTTATTAACAACTAGGAGCCAGGGCTGGTTATCGAAGAATAGTTAATTATTTATAATTTTGAAGAACTTTATAGGGCATTAAATAATTTAATCCTAATTTTCTATGATTGTTTTTAAATCAATAAAGCTTAATCTGCTTTTCTTTTTTTATTTAAACATGTATTTTATTTATATGTTTACAAGAATGGAAAAAGAGGAGATATTATGTTCTGTATTCAGTGTGAGCAAACAATAATAAAATCAAATAATAAAGGCTGTAATTATGCAAAAGGTATGTGTGGTAAAACAGCAGAAGTTTCTGATTTGCAAGATGTTTTAGTAGCTAGTTTACAAAAGATTTCGTATTGGGCCACGCTTTGTCGTAGGTATAACATTGTGGATAGAGAGATTGATAGGTGGTCGTTTCAAACTTTTTTTGCGACATTAACTAATGTCAATTTTGATGCGCAGCGGATGCTAGAATATCTTGAGCAAGCTAATATACATTGCCAAAAGTTAGCACATTGCGCTAAAAGTGCTGCGCTTAAAGTAAATGATATTTTACCAGCATTAAGTTATGCAGCTAAGCTTAATTATCCAGATGCAAAAGAGGATCTATTAGCGTTTGCTAGCCAAGTCAAGTTGAATCGAGAGCAAGAACAAGTTGGTGATGATGTAATAGGGCTTCGTTTATTAGCTTTATATGGCTTGAAAGGCGCGGCAGCTTATATGGAACACGCTGCGGTATTAGGTCAATTTAATGATGAAGTTTATTCAGAATATCATCATATCATGAACATTCTTGGCGATAATCCAACTGATGTAGATAAGCTTTTTGAACTTTCAATGCAGATTGGGCAATTAAATTATAAAGTTATGTCGATGCTTGATATGGGAGAAACAACTGAATTTGGTCATCCTGTCCCAACTAAAGTAAATACTAAGCCAATTGCAGGCAAATGTATTTTAGTTTCTGGACATGATTTTCATGATTTACGTTTGATTTTAGAACAAACGCAAGGAAAGGGCATTAATGTTTATACTCATGGAGAAATGTTACCCGCTCATGCTTACCCAGAATTAAAAAAATATACTCATTTAGTCGGAAATTATGGTAGCGCTTGGCAAAATCAGCAAGTTGAATTTGCTAATTTTCCCGGGGCAATTGTTATGACGTCAAATTGTATTATAAACCCTTTTACAAACGGATATGCGGATCGCATTTTTACTCGTAATATGGTTGGTTGGCCTGGGGTTGCTCATATTCAGACTGATGATTTTAGTCCTGTTATTGATTGTGCACTTAATCAATCAGGTTTCAATTATACTGAAATTGAACATTATATAACTGTTGGTTTTGCAAGAAATACATTAATGAATGTTGCGCCTACAGTTGTTGAACAAGTAAAAGCTGGAAATATTAAGCATTTCTTTTTAATTGGGGGATGTGATGGTAGCAAAAGTGAACGTCATTATTATACCGAAATGGCAAACCAAGTACCTAAAGATAGTGTTATTTTAACTTTAGGTTGTGGTAAATATCGCTTTAATATGCAAAATTTTGGTGATATTAATGGCATTCCTCGTTTACTTGATATTGGGCAATGTAATGATGCTTATTCGGCAATTCAATTAGCGCTTGCATTGGTTGAAGCTTTTGAGTGTAGCGTTAATGAACTTCCATTAACATTGGTTCTATCATGGTTTGAGCAGAAAGCAATTGTCATTTTGCTCACTTTACTATCATTGGGTATTAAAGGAATTTATGTAGGGCCTTCAATTCCCGAATTTTTAACAGATAACTTATTGAGCATATTGCAAAATAAGTTTGATTTACGTATTACGGCAGATTCAACCAGTGATTTAAATCAAATATTAACTTTTAATGCGGCTTAAAATAAATGGATTTATGCTATTATCTGCTTTTCGATGCAGATAATAGTGTTTATGGGAACAGATTATTCTAAACTAGAATAGGTCAAATAAGAATATTAATAGATTGTATAATATAGGAGATTTAGTGCAATTATCAAATTTTACTGATTATAGCATACGTGTACTTATTTATTTGTCAGCTTTAACTGAAGGTGAAATGACAAATATTACTGAGGTAAGTAAATATTATAATATATCTAAAAATCATTTGGTTAAAGTTGTCTATAAACTAGGTAAGTTAGGTTATATTGAAACAAAACAAGGAAAGTATGGCGGTATAAAATTAAAAATGCATGGGAGTCAAATTAATGTAGGGAAAGTTATTAGGCAGATTGAACCGCTAGAACTACTTGATTGTAGCGTTTCAGCATGTAATATTAGCCCAGTTTGTCTTTTAAAAAGATATTTATGGGATGCAAAAGAGGCATTTTTAAAAGAATTAGAACAATATACAATTGATGATTTAATTAACGACAAGACAAAATTAATTAGCCTATCATAATTTTATTTGGTTTTAACTAGATAATAACCTATTCCTGAACAGTTTTATTAGTAACTGCCAGGTTAGGTTAAAAGTGATTAAGCACACGCATTAGACAATCTAATTAAATAAAACGATCAAATAAAAATATATGAACAATTAGCAATATAAGTTTATACTTATAAAGTTATATTAATCGGTTATTAATTTTTTTGCTGGGCTTTATCATAAGGATAAATAAATAATTTATTATCAAACCATTCCGCGCAGAAAATATCCTCTATCTTTTCATATCCTTGTTTATGAATTTCTTGTTTAACCCAATCTTCATCTTTTTGGATCTGATTGAGGTTATCATGGCTTATTCCTCCATTTTCAATAATTAGAACCGCAATATCTTTCTCACCTTTCTTGATAATTGTTAATGATCCATTTAATTCATACCAAACTTGCTTTAATTGTTCGAATGATGAAATACCTTGTATATTAACTAAAGTTTCAAAGTCTCGTACAGGTAAATTGGCTTTGATAAAATTATCGGTTATTAATTTTCCATTTTTGACCAGCTGAATAGGCGCACCATCAATTGCATCTCTTAAACGAGAATTTTTGGATTTGATGAATCTGATTATAACCAATAAACCGGCCCAAATTGCTACAAGAGCAGCTGCTTCCCATGCAGAGACGGTTGGGCTTAACAATGCTCCCCCAACCAAAGCACCAATTACCATACTACCAACTTGATCTAACTGAGACATAGGTGCTATTTGGCTTTTGCCTGATAATTTCACATAAATAAGTAAGATAACTAATGCTAATAAAAATTTTGGTGCCATTTCTAATAAATACATTCACTACCTCCTAGTTAATATTTTTATTTATCTGCATGCTGTTACTGTAGTAGTAAGTTGAAGCATTAACTTCAGAATATTTAGTAACTTTTGTTAACAATATGTATGAGTTTTAGTTTAGCGTGAATCATTGATTTATTATAACTTTATTAATAAAAGATATTAATATTTCGAAAATTGGAAACTGTATTATACGCTATATATCTAGATTGGAAAATCGACAATATAAGTCTTATTTGTATATAGCTATTTAATATAGTCTGTATAAACCATGCATAGTTAATAATCATCAACTTTTATTCACTGCTTTTTTATAAAGTGTAAATTAACGAAATCTAATCTTGATTTTTGTTTAATCACAGTTTATATATATTAATGATAAGTAAGGTGCTTATCGCTAATATAAAATTATTGGAGGAGCTTATAATGGTACAAAAATTTGCTTCGTACGGTAGTGATGTTTCAGCGGGTACTTATAAATGTGCAGATTGTGGTTATATTTATTCAAATCAAAGTAAAAAATCCTTACCACCTTGCCCAGATCATAATAAAAAACCACATATTAAGAATGGTTGGTATATTGTTACAGGACAAGGTGATTCAGCTAAAGACCCTCATCCAGATAAAAAATAATCTTAATTTTTTCAGTGGATAATAGATATACTTGCATTTTGATTATTTTGTAAAAAATAAAACGGAGCGTTACTTTTATTTTGAACTGGAATATTTAGTTTGTAATCAGGTTGAGTAACGCTTTAGTTACTGAAAGTTAAATTACATATAATAAAGTTAAAGTTAAAACGGTAAGACTGCTAATTTTTAATATGTTAGTTATTAATGAAATTAGAGTTTTAATTCTATAAATTGATACAATTTTGTAAATTATGGAAGAGTAATTAATTTAGCAAATATATGGTGTTGTTACCTAAGCTGGCTGTCTTTACTGCCCCGACGATTATATAAGACTGCTGCCTTTGCTATTTGCTTATCAATTTCTTGTTGACAGGTGAAGCAAAACTGGACACCAGGCAATACATGCCTTCTTGCTTCAGGGATGATTTCACCACATTCAATACAAAAATTAGCACTATTAACACCTTGTTTTAATTGGCGTCTAGCATTTTCGATAGCGTCAGAAATTGTACCTTCTATTTGTTGATTTACGGCATCATCTGATGCCCAGCCATTAGCCATAATGTAACCCCTATGATAGTAACGTAGCTTTTTAGATATGGTTTTTTAAATCTTTTTCAAGCCATGGTTTGGCTATTATTAATTTGTATGAATGTTAATGTAAGTTGAATGATAATATATCGATGTAATCAACATATCTATTTTGTATTATTTAGCGGAGATAGTTATGCAACAATATGAACAAGCAACATTTGCTGGTGGTTGTTTTTGGTGTATGGTTAAACCATTTGATCAGTATGATGGTGTTATTCGTGTTATTTCGGGGTACACTGGAGGACATGTTGCTAATCCTACTTATCAACAAGTTTGTCAGGGAAATACAGGGCATACTGAAGCTATTCAAATAACTTTTGATCCATCTAAAATAAGTTATCAAAAATTACTTGATGTTTTTTGGCAACAGATAGATCCTACAGATAAAAGAGGACAATTTGCCGATCGTGGCGATTCTTATCGTCCGGCTATTTTTTATCATAATAAATCTCAACACCAACAAGCATTAATATCTTTGCGTGCACTTGAAGCAAGTAATCGATTTGCTAATCCAATAACAGTGGATATTGAGCCCGCTGTTGAATTTTACTCAGCAGAAGATTATCATCAAGACTATTATAAAAAGCAACCTGAACACTATAATCGTTATTATCAATTATCAGGCCGAGCTCATTTTATATCGACGCACTGGCAGGACAAAAATTCATCTAAGGTAAATAAATAATGCAAAATTATCCACAATATTCTGTAAAACAAAAATGGATTCATTGGTTATCAGCGATATGTGTTTTAATGACTTTTTTACTGATAGCATTTAAAGGAAGCATGTCATATTATTTGGGGGGAATGCCTAATATTTATTTACTACATAAATCTTTTGGGATAGTTATCGTGGTATTAACCGTATGGCGAATACTTGTCGTAAAATTCGAAAGTTCTCCGAATCTATTATCTAATGATAATAGATTACTAAAAATATTGTCAAAATCAGTCCAAGGATTTATTTACATTTTTCTTTTAATTGTCCCTATTTCAGGATATTTGATGAGTAGCCGTGACTTTAATGTATTTGGTGTTATTTCAATTCCTGCAATTGGTATGCCTAATAAGTTTTATACATTTTTTTACAATACTCATATTTTAACCTCTTTTATTTTTATGATTTTATTGCTTTTGCATATTATAGGTGCAATGTATCACTACTTTTTTCTTAAAGATAAAGTTCTACAATCAATGTTATAAACTTGATATTTTGCCGTTTTAATTATCTTAATAATTTAAAGGGTTTTACTGATTATGAATAAATTAATGAAAGAAAAAGTACTTTCAACGTTAACGCCTATGCAATATCATGTAACGCAGCATAATGGAACTGAACCACCATTTGATAATGAGTTCAACGACAATTATCAAGAAGGGCTTTATGTTGATATCGTTTCTGGTGAACCATTGTTTACTTCATTAGATAAATTTGATTCAGGGTGTGGTTGGCCTAGTTTCGCTAAACCTATTGGTAAACACTCTATTGTTGAAAAAAAAGATAATAGCTATGGAATGCATCGTATTGAAGTTCGCTCAGTAACTTCTGATTCCCATCTTGGTCATGTTTTTCATGATGGACCAAAAACATTAGGTGGATTACGCTACTGTATAAACTCAGCAGCGTTACGCTTTATACCTAAAGATGATCTTAAAGCAGAAGGATATGGGCAATATTTAAAACTTTTTAAGAAAGCTTAGCTAATTAAAACACCCTATTATTTAGTATGAATAATAGGGCTTAGAAAAAAGGTCTTCAATTATTTATGTTTATTTGTTCATTTATAAAATAAAAATGAATTTTGGGGTTTTTCATACCTAACTTGCAGTATTTAACAATTCGTACGAGTTAATTCTTTTTTTTAAATAAAACATAACAAATCATTAAAAATACAATGCTAGTTAATAATGAGCCAATTAATGGATAAAGTCCAATTACAATACTTATTTGTGCAAGGAGATTGTCTGTAATATAGAATAGAAAACCAAAACTTATACCGGTAATGACTCTAACACCCATAGATACGCTGCGCAGAGGTCCAAATATAAAAGATAATGCTAGTAGCATCATTACTGCTACAGATATTGGTTTAATTATTTTTTTCCAGAAAAGTAAATCGTAATATTTTGTATCTTGCCCTGAATTATGTAAATATTTGGAGTATTGATAAAGACCACTAGCAGAAAGTGAATCAGGATCAAATGCAACTATGCTTAATTTATCTGGTGTGATATTGGTACGCCACTTCATAAGTACTAAATTGGTACCAGTTATTTGTTTTGGGTTTGTTAGATCATTTTTTTCAACCTGAGCCAACGTCCATTCATTATTAGAATATACGCCATAATCAGCATGTGTGATTGAAAGTAATTTGTTATTTTCGACTGTGTAAATAAAAATATGTGATATAGAATTATCATTATTGATGCGGCCTATATAGATGTAGTTATTTCCATCTCTTGCCCACAAACTTCCTTTCTCTGCCATTAATGAATTACCATAAAGTTTTTCAGAGCGCATATTTCGAGCAGCTTGTTCCGTTACAGGGGCAACCCATTCACCAATTGCCATGGTAATCACAACCAATGGAATAGCTGTTTTCATCACTGCTTTAGCAATTTTAAATCGACTGAATCCAGATGTTTCCATAACAATAAGTTCACTGCGAGATGCCAGTAAACCTAATCCAATTAATGCACCTAATAATCCAGCCATAGGGAAAAATGTTTCTAAATCTTTGGGCGCCATTAAGGTGGTATAAATTCCTACAGCAAATGCATCATAGTCGCCCTTTATTTTTCGAAGCTGATCAATAAAACGAATGATTCCTGATAAGCTAATTAGTAAAAAAAGTGATAACCCAATGGTACTTAATATTGTTTTACCAATATAGCGATCTAAAATCGAAAACACAATTTTCCCCTTTATGATGCTAAATATTTAAGACGAAGTTTACGTATAAACAAGTTATCCCAGCAATTTAAAAATAACGCAATAATAAAATATACTGTATTAATGATATAAAACCAAGGTTCTGGATTTATATGTCCTTTTCCTGCACTTCCTTTTATTGAACTCGATAGTAAAAAATAGATCAAATAAAGTAGTAAAGCAGGGAGTATTTGGGTAAGCCTTCCTTGTCTCGGATTTGAAACACTTAAAGGAATTACAAGAAAAGCCATTAAAGGTACTGAAATCATCAGCGTTAATCGCCAATAAAATTCTGCTTTAGTTTTTGATGATCGGATATTGTATAAGTCAAATAGTCCAAGTTGCTGGGCATCTAATTTTTCTTCATCGTCATAATTCTCTAATTCTTTGGGTTTTATTATGCCTAAATAATTATGGAAGTTTGATATCCGAAAATCTTTTAATTGTGTAGTACCTTCGTAACGATTAGCATTTTCTAATGTGATTGTTTGGTTACCGTCTTTATCACTTCCTGTTTTACCTTTATTCGCTACAATTATTGATGGTCTTAAATTATTTTTAGGATTAGTTTGTACAATGAAAATCTTTTCAAGATTGTTATTATTAACATTTCCTATATAGATTACGGAATTACCGTCAGGTGTTTGTTGAAACTGTCCTTCTAATAAACCTGTTAAACTTGGATTAATTTTTGCATTTTCAATTAATTGCCCTTGTTTGACGTTAGACCATGGTCCAAACCAAAGTGTATTTATCATTGTTAATATACAAGTAAAAATGCAAAGTAAAAAAACAACTTGATAGGCGATATTTTTTTTCACTCCACATGCATGCATGGCAACCATTTCACTATCAGAGTAAAGTCGCCCAAAAGTAACTAATACACTTAAAAAAAGACTTAGCGGTAAAATAAGATCTGCTATATTAGAAATACCCAAGACGAGCAATGGCATAATTAAATCACGAGGTATATTCCCTTCAATGGCGCTCGATAGAATTTTAATTAGCTTTTGAGAAAAGAAAATTAATAGTAAGATGAAAAGAATTGCACCTTGAGTTTTCAATGTCTCTTTAACTAAATATCGTCGAATTATCACATTTAACCTATCTGCAAAATTAATGTTTTATAAAATTGAACTATTATAAACTGAATTAATCGGTTTAGTTATCTTTTTTGTTGCTATCCCATAATGAATCGATAGAATATCAGTATTTATCCCATATTTTACAAGAGAAGTTTTATGAAATTTTTAATTAAAAACAGTGATATTATAACCAAACTAAAAAATGAATGTTTAGTTATTTCAATAAGTTCAGAAAAAGAACAATCAGCTTTTGTAAAAGATTTAGATCAATTTACTAAGGGAATGATAACTCAATTAATCAAATCAGGTGATATAAGTGGTGAATTAGGACAAACAACTTTGCTATATCCATACATGAATAATTTAAGGCAAAAGATATTATTTGTAGGTTGTGGTAAATTCAAGGAATTTGATTTAAGCAAATCTAAAAAATTGATACAAACGGTTATTAATGAAGTGATTGCCAAAAAAATTAAAACTATTTCCTGGGATCTTTTAACCATTAATTCATCAATAAGTGATGAGGTAGCTAAGCAACTTCCACAAATTGTAAGCGAGATAACTTATCGCTTTGATGAATTTAAATCAAATAAAACAATTGGATTAAGTTTAAATAACATTGCTTTATTATATAACGATCCAAAATTAGTTGATACTGTAAGTAATAATTTGGCGCAGGGTCAAATTATTGCAAACGCTGTTGAATCGACTAAAACTTTAGCTAATATGCCTTCAAATATTTGCAATGCTCAATATTTGGCAGATCAAGGTAAGCAACTTGGAAAACGTCACTCTTCTTTAAAAGTTTCTTGTTTAGGGGAAAAAGAGCTAACTAAACTCAATATGAATGCTTATTTAGCTGTCGGACGTGGTTCACAGAATGAATCAATTATGACAGTTATTGAATACAAAGGTGCCAAAGAAAAAAATGCTCAACCTTATGTATTAGTTGGCAAAGGATTAACCTTTGATTCTGGTGGAATCTCAATTAAGCCTTCTGCAAGCATGGATGAAATGAAGTATGATATGTGTGGTGCAGCAACAGTGTATGGGGTTATGAAAGCTGTCGCCGAATTAGAGTTACCTATTAATGTAGTCGGAATTATGGCCGGGTGCGAAAATATGCCAAATGGTAATGCTTATAGACCAGGTGATATTTTAACGACAATGTCTGGCATAACCGTTGAGGTCATTAATACTGATGCCGAAGGTCGTTTAGTTTTATGTGATGTGTTGACTTATGTTGAACGTTACAATCCTAAAATTGTGATTGATATAGCTACGTTAACAGGAGCCTGCATTGTTGCACTTGGTCACCATTATACTGGAGTAATGGGTAACAATGAAAAATTAGTTGCACAGCTAATTTTATCATCGAATAAGGCGGGCGATAAAGCATGGGCGTTACCGATAGATAATGATTTTCAAGAACAAATTAAATCAAGTTGTGCTGATATTGTTAATGCAGGGGGCCGTGATGGTGGTACGATAACCGCTGCTTGTTTCCTATCACGGTTTACAGAAAAATATCCGTGGGCTCATTTAGACATTGCAGGCACAGCTTGGCAATCAGGAGCAAAAAAGGGGGCTACTGGGCGCCCAGTTGCAATGTTGATTCAATATTTACTTGAAAGTAATTAGCGAGCTTACATTCTATGAAAAAAGTGATTTTCTACCTATTAGAAAACCAGACGGAAGCGAGTGAATTAGGCATGTTATTTTATGAAAAACTCGCTTGTGAAAAAATTGTTGAGGCTTGGCAAAACAAATTGCGAGTATTGGTTGCTTGTCAAGATCAAACTCAAGCAGAACGAATAGATGAATATCTTTGGCAATTAGATACTGAAAATTTTGTTCCACATAATTTAGCTGGTGAAGGCATGAAAGGAGGCTCCCCAATAGAAATTAGTTGGCCGGCGAGGCGTAGTAGTGGTACTCGTCAATTATTAATTAATTTACAAGAGCAATTTCCTGAATTTGCAGGTGTTTATCGTGACATAATAGATTTTGTACCCGTTAATGAACGATTGAAATTGCTAGCTAGAATTAGATATATGTCTTATAAAGACGCAGGTTTTAACCTTAAAACTATTCCTACTTTATGTAGATAGGTTTAAAAATTATCAATAAAATTTTAGACAAAAGTTTTTTTAAAAGGGATCAAATGTATCTAGTTTATTGTTCTGCCAATTTATTGTTTTTCTATTTTACTGTAGAATAGGAAGTATTTTTATGCCCTAAATCAGGATTTATGCATTAATTATGAAAAATACGACTTATAATCCACACGAAATTGAACAACCTATTTATAAACATTGGGAAGAAAGTGGTTATTTCAAACCCAATGGCGATAAATCTCAGCCAAGTTACTGTATTGCTATTCCTCCGCCGAATGTAACTGGTAGTTTACATATGGGGCATGCTTTCCAACAAACAATTATGGATGCCTTGATTCGTTATCATCGTATGCAGGGGCATAATACCCTTTGGCAATCCGGAACCGATCATGCGGGTATTGCAACGCAAATGGTAGTAGAGCGTAAAATTGGCGCAGAAGAAAACAAAACTCGCCATGATTATGGTCGAGATGCTTTTATTGACAAGATTTGGCAATGGAAAGCTGAATCAGGTGGTAGCATCACAAAACAGATGCGTCGTTTAGGGGATTCGGTCGATTGGGATCGTGAACGATTCACAATGGATGAAGGTTTATCAAACGCAGTAAAAGAAGTTTTTGTTCGACTATATCAAGAAAACCTCATCTATCGCGGCAAACGTTTAGTTAATTGGGATCCTAAATTACGTACGGCGATCTCAGATCTAGAGGTTGAAAACCGAGAAGTTAAAGGCTCAATGTGGCATTTGCGTTATCCATTAGCTGATGGAGTCAAAACAGCCGAGGGTAAAGATTATTTAGTTGTTGCAACCACTCGTCCTGAAACCTTATTTGGCGATACTGGAGTTGCGGTTAATCCTGAAGATCCACGCTATAAAGATCTGATTGGTCAATTTGTAATATTGCCATTTGTGAATCGCCGGATTCCAATTGTTGGTGATGAACATGCCGATATGACCAAAGGTACAGGGTGCGTAAAAATCACCCCTGCACACGATTTTAATGATTACGAAGTTGGGCGACGTCATCAATTACCGATGATCAACATATTTACTTTTGATGGTGATATTCGTCAGCAAGCTGAAGTGTTTGATACTAATGGTGAACCAAGTGATGCTTATGAACCCACTATTCCAGAGCAATTTCAAAACCTAGAACGTTTTGCTGCTCGTAAAGCTGTGGTTTTTGCATGTGAATCACTTGGTATTTTAGAAAAGATTGAACCTCATGATTTAACTGTCCCTTATGGTGATCGTGGTGGTGTTGTGATCGAACCTATGCTAACAGATCAATGGTATGTACGTGCAAAAGTACTTGCAGAGCCTGCGATCGATGCTGTAAAAAATGGTGATATCCAATTTGTACCAAAACAGTATGAAAACATGTATTTTTCTTGGATGAATGATATTCAAGATTGGTGTATTTCACGTCAATTATGGTGGGGGCATCGTATTCCTGCTTGGTATGATAAACAAGGTAATGTTTATGTTGGTCGTGACGAAGCTGAGGTACGACGTGAAAATAATTTGTCGAACGATATTGAGTTAGAGCAAGATGAAGATGTACTTGATACTTGGTTTTCATCTGCACTTTGGACATTCTCAACGTTAGGTTGGCCGGAAAATACTGACGAATTAGCCACGTTCCATCCAACGAATGTACTAGTGACCGGCTTTGATATCATTTTCTTCTGGGTTGCCCGAATGATCATGATGACCATGCATTTTATTAAAGATGAGCAAGGTAAACCACAAGTTCCTTTTAAAACAGTGTATGTTACAGGCTTAATTCGTGATGAAGAAGGACAAAAAATGTCAAAATCTAAAGGTAACGTGATTGATCCTTTAGATATGATTGATGGTATTTCATTGCACACATTATTAGAAAAACGTACTGGCAATATGATGCAACCTCAATTAGCTGAAAAAATTGCTAAACGAACTCAAAAGCAGTTTCCTAATGGTATTGAAGCTCATGGTACTGATGCATTGCGTTTCACGTTAGCTGCCTTAGCATCAACAGGACGAGATATTAATTGGGATCTAAAACGATTAGAAGGATATCGAAACTTTTGTAACAAACTTTGGAATGCTAGCCGTTATGTATTAATAAATACAGAAGGGCATGATTGTGGGTTTAATGGGGGAGATTTTGATTACTCTTTAGCAGATAAATGGATCTTAGCTGAATTTAATCAAACCGTTCAATCTTATCGTGAAGCATTTGATACCTATCGATTTGATTTAGCCGCAAATATTTTATATGAATTTACTTGGAACCAATTTTGTGACTGGTATTTAGAACTAACCAAATCGATTTTAGCCAATGGCGAACAATCACAGCAACGTGCAGCTCGTCATACATTAGTGACAGTATTAGAGGCGCTATTACGCTTAGCTCATCCAATTATTCCATTTATTACGGAAGAAATTTGGCAAAATGTAAAAGGATTAATGCACATAACTGCTGACACTATTATGTTACAGCCAATGCCTGTTTTTGATAAACAACATGTAAATGACGAAGCGGTAGCAGATATTAATTGGATAAAAGATGTGGTAATTGCAGTGCGAAATATTCGTGCAGAAATGAATATTGCACCAAGTAAGCCATTACAATTACTAATTAGAAAGGCCTCGCCAACGGTACATAGAATTATTAGTGATAATATCAACTTTATTGAATCACTAGCAAGATTATCCGAAATTGTTTTACTTGATGAAGGTGAAGCAGGGCCATTATCTGTCACTAAACTGGTGGATGGTGCTGAATTGCTTATTCCAATGGCTGGATTAATTAATAAAGAAAACGAACTTGCGCGTTTAGAAAAAGAGATCGAACGCATCAATAGCGAAATTTCTCGTATTGAAAACAAATTATCTAACGCAAGCTTTGTTGATAAAGCACCGGCTGCAGTAGTAGCGAAAGAGAAAGAAAAACAACAAGGTTATATTGACGATAAAGCCAAACTGCAAGAGCAGTATACTGCAATAAAAAATCTATAATTTGATTATAAAAAATCTCTCAATAATAACCTTAGTGAGAGATTTTTATTTTAATTCATGTGGTTAATTCCACTTCAAATAAAAAACAAATCGGTAGTAAAATTTTATAATGATAAAATTAATTCAAATGATAGTTTGCATTTTATTATAGATTTATATACAATGATCCGAATTAATTCTGTGGGTTGTTAGCTCAGTCGGTAGAGCAGTTGACTCTTAATCAATTGGTCGCGGGTTCGATCCCCTCACAACCCACCATTAAATGCCTGCTTTTACAACGCTATTTAGGTTGTTTGTGGTCCTGTGTATGAGTGTCAATTATACTTTGTGCCGTGAATGTGACATTATTTGGCAAGCTCTAGCATATGATCAGTATTCAAGTGAGTGTATTTCTTTATCATTTCAACATTTCCGCTGCAAGCACTTTTAACGTAAATAATAGTGTACTAACTTGAACGTGCCAGCTTGACCAAGTGTGGCTCAAATCATGGAATGTAAAATCTTCAATACCCTATAGTTCATAGGTATTGCTAAGATCTGGTTGATCAATATCATTAATGCGTTTTGGGTTTACGTGTAAAAACTTATTCACAATTATTTTTAAATCGTAATTTATGTATCAATTCAATTGCACCATGATTTAACAGTAACAACTTAGTTCTCTCTGATTTTGTATCATCATTTATTACCGTTGCCACACGGTTAACAAGATTCACATTGTGCCACGTTACACTTGGAAGAGGTTGCACTAACCTCTTGCTTGTCGAAGATTTGTCTCTGCACAACTAAATATCACTACATTCATTTATCCTAGCCCAATTTCTATTTTTTATTAACTAATTGCCACATTTTACGTGTAATTAGTAACGTGTTATTGGTGAGAAAATACGATATTTAGTTTCGTCATCAATATAAAAAATTAGCTAATTAAAAATTAATTATAGCAATTTTTAGGCTTAATAAATCAAATGGAATCTTTTAAAAATTATTTAGATAGAATTTGTTATTAATTTGTTTATATTGTATTAATACATTTGTATTTATTTTTTGACTTTGATTTAACCGTTATGATTTGGCGAAAATGATTTTATTTTTAGAAATAGAATTAATATGATAATCAATATATTAATCGTGATTAGCATATTACAACGATGAATTTTCTTCTAATGTAATATCATATTTAGTAGAAAAATATGATAAGATTAAATAGAAAGTGTATCGATATTAAAAATATGCTTAAAATAGAAAAAAGAAATTCTATTTTATGATTAATAAATAAAAAAGCATGTTATGAACCATCATTTTGTCTATTTAAATTTATGATAAATTGTTATGGTAGTATTGATTTCAAAAATTCAAAGTATTTCAGTATCTTTCATTTACTAATAGCCAACTTATTGCATATGATATTTTTAATCATTAGCGATTGAAATTTTTGTTTAGATAATTAAAAATTTTGCAAAATGCTGTAATATTTTGGATATTATTTATATTAGCATTTTAAGTAATTATAGGTATTAAAAATGAATTCATATTTGCTTCTTTTTTTTGCAATTATTTGTGAAGTTATCGCAACTTCTTCATTGAAATTATCTAATGGTTTTACCAATCTTGTTTTCTCGATTATAACCATTATCGGCTATAGCGCTTCATTTTATATTCTTTCTTTAGCATTAAAAACAATTCCAGTAGGTATCGCTTATGCAATTTGGTCAGGAATTGGTATCGTTCTTATTAGTTTAATAGCTTGGATTTTCTTAAAACAAAGTTTGGATTTAGCTGCAATGATTGGCATGGGATTCATTATGTTTGGTGTTATTATAATAAATCTGTTTTCTAAGGTCTCAGGGCATTAAAATTACTTATTGAGAGAGTGCTCTGTAAATCTGTTCAATAATGTAAATTTCTAAAAATAGAAAAGTAATTATTCGACACTCGTTCATTTATTTTATAGACAACTTGCATGGTTTAGTTGACATTTTTAGTACTCTCTAAGCGGAGTGGTAACATAAACAAACTAACCCCAAAAAATGAATCAAAAATTAAAGTGAAGTAAAATAAAATTAGTTATATCAACCTTTTCATGTTAAATAATACCAAAAAGAGTTTTAAATAATTTTCAATGCTACCTATATACAAAAACTATATTAATTATAAAAATAAGTTTACTTACTTTTTATAAATCCTATTTATTAAGTTTCTTTTTTATAGAATAATTTGCCTTAAAATAATCATTGCTTTCCATATAAAATAGTTAACATTTTTGTAAGTAACCGTATAAAAATAAATATATTTGGTTCATCGAAAACTTTAAAAGTTATCAAATAACACATCATCATTAATAAGAATGATAATATTAAAGTAATAATTCTGTATGATAAAATGTTTTAAGTGATGTGAACGTTGAAGCATTAAAATTTTTATGCTTATCTTGAATGGTTGCATATATCGCTATATTATATATCCACTTAAAAAGACTTTAACCACCAAAATTATAAATTTAGTCCTCATGTTAATTAATGCCAAAGATATTCTCGAAAAACTAAACTCTCATAATAAAATCAATTATGATTCTGTGTTAAAAGATGTGATTGCCGATTGGCAATTGAAAGAAGTTCGTCCTAAATTATTGATTCATAGCTGCTGTGCGCCGTGTAGTACTTATGTTTTAGAATATTTAGCTCAATATGCCGATATTACGATCTATTTTGCTAATTCAAATATTCATCCTCGTGTTGAATATGAGCATCGTAGCGTGGTACAGCAAAAATTTATCGCCGACTTTAACGAAAAAACAGGCAATAATGTGCAATTTTTAGAGGCGCCTTATCAGCCAGCAGAATTTATTAAACAAGTTGGTCATTTGCGTGATGAGCCCGAAGGTGGCGAGCGTTGCCATATCTGTTACAAAATGCGTTTAGATTTAGCAGCCATTAAAGCTCAAGAGTTGGGATTCGATTATTTTGCTAGTGCATTAACGCTTAGCCCTAAAAAAAATAGCCAAAAGATAAATGAACTTGGATTTGAAATCCAAGAGATTTTTTCAGTGAATTATTTACCTTCTGATTTTAAAAAGAATAATGGTTATAAACGCTCAATTGAACTTTGTAAAGAATACGATGTATATCGACAATGCTATTGTGGTTGTATTTTTGCTGCCAAAGCACAAGGTGTCGATTTGAAAAGTGTGATAGCTATTGCTAAACAAGGATTAGAGAAAGACCTTTAAGCATAAAGATACATTAAAATCATGGTAGGTTTATTTATGAACACGCAATTCTCAAAAATTATTCAATAGTTATATCTATAATTTATATTATTATAATTCATTAGATTAGCTATAAGTTATGTGTTTGCAATGAGGGGGTATTAGTATATTGTCAATTTATCAATTAAAACCAAAATTTCAAGCAATCCTTAGGCCTTATGCTAATTTTCTTTATAAGGCCAATATTACCGCCAATCAGGTAACATTAACCGCCTGTTTTGGTTCAATTTTGATTGCTTTAATTGTTGGCGCATTAGTTACGTACCAATGGATTTTTTTCCTTGTTCCAATATGGATGTTTATTCGTATGGCACTCAATGCTATTGATGGCATATTAGCAAAAGAATATAACCAACAAACAAATTTGGGTGCTTATTTAAATGAAATTTGTGATGTTGTGTCAGATAGTGCATTATTATTTATTTTTACGACAATAGATGTCGTGAATAATGATTTAGTCATTTTGGTGATTTTATTGTCATTATTAACAGAATATAGTGGCGTGTTAGGTATTATGGTCGGTGTTTCAAGGCGGTATGACGGCCCAATGGGAAAAAGCGATCGAGCGTTTACTTTTGGGGCTATAAGTCTAGCCATTGCAACTTATTTATTACCTTTAAATTGGATCAATATATTATTATCTATAATCAGTATTTTGCTAATTTATACCATTATTAATAGAATTCGAAAAGGGATTTTAGACGCTCAAAAATCATAAGGAGAAAATATGCGTCAACAGCAACAAAAAACATTTATTAGCCATGATAGCTGCCAATTATTTTATCGTTATTGGCCAGCAGTTGACAGTGATAGCAATACTAAACCTTCGCGAGCAATTGTTCTTTTTCATCGTGGTCATGAACACTCTGGGCGAGTAGCACATCTTGCTGACGAATTAAATCTACCCGATTATCATATCTTTGCTTGGGATGCCCGAGGTAACGGTCAATCTGAAGGTGAGCGAGGTGATGCTCCTGATTTTGCAACTTTAATTAAAGATGCAAACTGTTTTATTGAACATATTATAGATGGCTATGATATAAATCCAGAAGATATTGCTGTTATAGCCCAAAGTGTGGGTGCGGTTATCGCTTCAGCATGGGTACATGATTATGTGCCAAATATTCGTGCTTTAGTACTTGGCTCTCCAGCTTTTGACATAAAATTGTATGTGCCATTAGCTGTGCCAGGTTTAAAATTACTGTATAACTTGAAAGGTAACTTTTTTGTTAATAGCTATGTAAAACCTAATTTGTTGACACATGATGCTGATCGAGTACAATCTTTCACAGAAGATCCGTTAATAACACGACCAATATCAGTACGCTTACTTTTGGATTTATATGCAGTGTCGGATCGTATTGTTAAAGATGCAAATGCGATAACTGTACCAACACAGTTGTTAGTTTCAGGTTCAGATTATGTTGTCAAGCGTAAACAACAAAAACTGTTTTACAATAATTTAGGTACAGAACAAAAAGAATTTCATATATTACCTGGATTTTATCATGACACTTTTGGTGAAAAAGACCGTAAATTAGCACTTGATTATGCAAGACGATTTATTATTGGTTGTTTTGCTAACCAACCATGTGTTCCATTATTAACTAATGCTGATTTGATAGGATACACAAGGCAAGAGGTCGACAATTTAACATTGCCGCCATCAGGTTTGATTAAGACTTTATACTGGCGATTTATTAAAGCTAATTTAAAATATGCTAGTAAACTCTCAGATGGAATCAAGTTAGGATTTAATACAGGATTTGATTCGGGAAGCACACTTGATTACGTTTATCGTAATGAACCATCAGGAACATCAAAACTTGGGCATTTTTTGGATTATATTTATCTTCAATCGATTGGTTGGCGAGGAATTAGACAGCGTAAAGTGCATCTTGAAGAACTATTAAAATTAGCCATCGATAAGTTACATGCGCAGAACTATTCTGTGGATATTGTTGATATAGCCGCAGGGCACGGGCGTTATATTTTAGAAACAGTTAATCAAATTTCTAACAAGCCTAATTCTGTATTATTACGAGATTACAGCGATATTAATGTACAAAAGGGTAGAGCGTTAATAGAAGAAAAAGGCTTAACGGATATAGTGCGTTTTGAAAAAGGGGATGCTTTTAATCGACAGCAATTAGCCCAATTGTCACCTACCACCACATTAGCTGTTGTTTCTGGGTTGTATGAGCTGTTTAGCGATAATCAGATGTTACGTGATTCTCTAGCAGGGCTTGCTGAGTCTGTGCCTGAAGGAGGATATTTAATTTATACCAACCAGCCATGGCATCCACAGTTAGAGCTTATAGCAAGGATACTAACATCTCATCGTGATGGAAAACCATGGATTATGAGAAGACGTACTCAACTTGAAATGGATCAATTAGTTGCATCGGCAGGTTTTAGAAAAATAACCATGCGTATTGATAAATGGGGAATTTTTACCGTATCACTTGCGCAACGAATTAAATAATTAATAATGATTAGCGTAAAATGGCGGTTTAATAAGTTTATTGTTTATAAATCAATATGGCTAATTAGTTTGGTCGCATTCTTTTTTACTAGCTATAATTTTGCTAACTGGTTTACTTCTACACGTAACGATGTAGGTCGTATTGTTTTTGAATGGGAACGTTTAATCCCTTTATGGCCTTGGTCCATCATACCTTATTGGTCGATAGACCTTATGTATGGGCTTGCAATTTTGCTGGCTTGTTCTTATCAAACACTAAAAATCCTCTGTTTTCGTCTTTTATCTGCTCAGATTATTTGTATAACCTGTTTTTTTATCTTCCCGCTCAAATTTTCTTTTGAACGACCTGCATTAGATGGATTATCGGGGATATTATTTGATATCTTAATGGGGTTTGATAAACCCTTTAATCAAGCACCATCACTTCACATTACCTTATTGGTTATTTTGTGGCAATTTTACGCCAGTTATTTTCGAGGAATTTGGCGTTATATGTTGAATATTTTGTGCTTATTGATCGGCTTATCAGTATTAACCACTTGGCAACATCATTTTTTTGATATTCCGACAGGGCTTTGGGTGGGGTGCTTTTGTATCTGGTTATGGCCAGACAATCATTTATCGCCAATAAAAATTGATCAGTTACCTAAACAATATGTGTGGGGTAGCATCTATTTTTTACTGTTTTTATTCTCGTTTTGTTCTGCTATCTACTTTTCTTCTTGGGCATTATGGTTATTATGGGTTTCAGGTGCATTTTTACTAGTATCTCTAAATTATTTATTATTTGGCGTGGTTGGTTTTCAAAAACAGGATAATGGGCACTTTAATTTGGTCGTTACTATTTTATATTTGCCTTATTTTATTATTATGTGGATTAATTCACGGGTATGGACATTTAAAAATAATCCAATGGATTTAATTGCTGATAATGTTTATTTAGGTCGCATACCATCTAATAAAATATTGCTAGAAAATCAATTTACTTTTATTGTAGATCTTTGTGCTGAATTACCGATAACCCAATTTAATAGCCATTATAAACTGATCCCTGTATTGGATATGACACCACTCAATATTGAAAAATGTCAACAAATAGCCGAAACTATTGAAAAGTTTAATAAGCAGGGTAAATTATTAGTCTGTTGTGCTTTGGGGTATTCACGCAGTGCTACAGCTATTATTGCTTGGTTAGTGTTGACTAAAAGAGTATCAAGTATAGATGAGGCAATAGCTAAGGTAAAAACATGCCGGAGTAATACGGTTATTACCACTAAGCAACGGTTAATATTATCTGAATGGTTTTCACAAATAGTAAAAAGGGAATTGACATGTTAAATCATGATGAATGCAAAATAGTAACAGTGTCTCAAATATCACTGGTGACATTTTGTAGCTTATTGGCTATTAGCTTACCAATTGGCCTATTTTCACTACTATTAACCATTATAGCCTTATGCTTTGGTTTAATAACAAATGGGATAATTAATGGGCCTTTATCATTAACTATTTTTTATTTTATGGCTTTTATTATTGGTTTAATTAACCTCTATTACTTCTTGCGTATCCAATTTGACAAGCGGTTGTTTGATTATCTAGTAACCTGTAACGAACAACTAACTAATACACTAATAGAATTAGATAATGCGTTAGTAACTTTTCATTTAATTAAATCTGACCAGTTACCAACAAGAACCATTACTGCACGTCAACAAGGTACATTAAGGTTGTTTAAGCAACAAATTATTGTGCTTGTAATACAAATCATATTGTTAATAAACGCATGGGTTAGTAGTATTATTCAAGTTTGTTAATAAACTTGATAATAAAATAGCTTTATATTAAACAATAAATAATAAGAGGAAAATAATAAATAATGTTTAATTATCAAAGTGATATTTTGTTGTTATTTAGCGGTATTGCTATTTTTCTTATGATTGCATCAACTATTGGTTGGCTGCTAAAAAGGCGTTTTAGTAGTCCAAATAGTGTAATTGATAATCTCAATACTCGCATAAACGCATGGTGGGTAATGGTGGCAATTATCAGTGTTGCGTTTTTGATAGGGAAATTAGCTGTGATTTTTCTGTTCTTTGTGATATCAGGTATTGCATTACGTGAATTTTTAATTTTAACCTCTGTCAATCGTTATGATTTTTATGCATTGATATTTGCTTATTGTATTGCTTTACCAGTGCAATACATTTTAGTGGTTATGTCATGGTATGAGTTGTTTAGTATCTTTATTCCTGTTTATGGTTTTTTATTATTAGCAATTTTAGCAGCAATAACAGGGTCAACGGATAATTTTTTAGCACGAACTGCTGAAGTGCAATGGGGGTTAATGATTACAGTTTATAGCATTTCTTGTGTACCAGCAATATTAATATTACCTATTGATCATTATGAAGATCGTAATCTTTTGTTAATTGCCTATTTGGTATTAGTTGTTGAACTATCTGATGTGTTGCAATACGTGTTTGGTAAGTTGTTTGGTAAACGCAAAATTAGCCCTAATTTATCACCATCTAAAACCATTGAAGGATTTATTGGTGGAATATTATCAGCAAGTTTAATAGGTGCTTGTTTATTTTGGTTAACCCCTTTTAGCTTTATACAAGCGGGCTTAATTTCACTTATGCTTACGTTGCTGGGGTTTCTGGGGGGATTGGTTATGTCAGCCATTAAACGTGATAGAGGTGTAAAAGATTGGGGAAAGCTAATCGGTGGTCATGGTGGTGTACTTGATCGTTTTGATTCTATCTGTTTTGCTGCGCCAATCTTTTTTCATGTTGTCCGTTATTTTTGGATATAGGGCTTCTATAATATTTAACTAACTGTAATTTTAATAATTTACAAAAATGAAATAGTATAAAAATTTACATGTAAAAAAGAGAAAAACAATTTAATTTATGATATAAATACAGGCATTGTATTAATATTAAGATATAAAGAAGGATATATAATATGTTAAAAGAGCAAATGGTAGTAAAAAATTCAACGGGCTTACATGCTCGCCCAGTTACAACACTAGTTAAATTAGCTGGTCGCTATAAATCTTCAATTGAGCTTGTTTATAATGATAAAGCAATTAAATTAAAAAGTATGATGGGTTTACTTGGTGCAGGCGTTAAAGGTGGTTCAACTGTAGAAATCATCTGTGATGGTGAAGATGAACAAGCAGCAATGGACGAAATCCGTGAATTATTTGCAACTGGTTTTGGTGAATAATTAACTTAGTTAATATAAGTTAGCTTAAAATATTTTAATAATCCCGTCGATTTTAATCGACGGGATTTTTTAAAGGGCATAACTAAATACTTTTAAGTAGACCTGTTTAAAAAGATTTTAACTTAATCTTTAATTATTGAACTTAATTCTTTATGATCAATTGATGGCAATAATGTAGTAAAACCTTTAGTTAGATAAATTAGATAGAAGAATCCAATTGCTAACCAAATTAAACCAACAATCATTGCTGTCGCATCAAGGCTTGTCCACAACCACAATGAAAGTAAAACGCCAATTGTAGGTAATAGTCCATATTTAAATAGCATTGATATTGTTTTTGAGCTTCCTTTTCCTAAATAGCTTTTAATAACACATAAATTGACAAAAGTAAAAGCCACTAATGCACCAAAACTTATCATTGAAACCACTAAACTAAGATCTAGTACTAATGACAGCAATGAAAAACAGGCAACAAAGATAATCGATAAATAAGGTGTTCTAAAGCGTGGGTGAATTTTATAAAAAATCTGTTTAGGTAGCACCCCTTCACGTCCCATTGCATAGAATATCCGTGATACACTGGTTTGTGCAGTCATTGCTGAAGCAAACACCCCCGTTAAATAAGCAGCTTGGAAAAAGTTATACATAAATTCACTACCTAAATGGCTAATAATACCAACTTGACGAACTACTGCTAAACTTGCGGTATCTTTATTATCAACAAAATCAGTCCAAGAAGGATAAGCCAAATGTGCACAATAAGAAACAACTAAAAAGATACATCCAGCAATGAGTACTGTCCATATAATTGCTTTTGGTAGTGATTTTTGGGCATCATTAGATTCTTCAGCTAATGTAGCAATAGCATCAAAGCCTAAAAAAGCAAGGCATAATATTGCTGCACCAGATAGTAATCCACTAAAATCTTTTGGATTGACTAATAGAGGTTTCATCATAGAATCAGGGGTCAAATTGACACTGGTAAATGTCAAAAAGATAAATAATCCGATAAAAATTACTTGGACAATGATCAAAGTGAAATTAACCGAATTAATTAATTTAATTCCTAAATAATTTAAAAAGCTAACACTAATTAAAGACCCCAATACAAAAAAAGGTGCAGGAATGCTAGGAAATGCTTCATTAAGATAAATACCTAGTACCAAATAATTTAATATTGGTAAAAATAGGTAATCAAGAATTTGTGCCCAACCCACCAAAAATCCAACTTTTCCACCAAAAGTGCGTTGTACATAGGAATAAGCAGAACCAGCAATAGGTAGCTTATTTGTCATACGACAATAGCTTAAGGCTGTAAAAAAGATCATCGCAAGGGTGATAATATAGGCTATAGGCAAGTGTCCATTACTGGCAACAGTGACTTCCCCATAAGTGGTAAAGATTCCCAAAGGAACCATATAAGCTAAACCAAATGCAATTAATGCAGGTGTGGTTAAAACTCGTTTCATTTTTATTGCGGACATGACTACTTTGCTCCTCTGTCCCAAAAAACAATAAAAAACTACTAAGTATAGTTTTGCCTTTTTACCCGCTTAAAGCGGCAGGGAATTCTGCCATATTATAATAATTATGCAAGCTAATTTTAATTATATTGACATTAAATTATGCAAATTATTTAATATGAACTAATTATAATCAACTCCTAATAAAGTAAAATTTTTTCCACTAATTCAATATCGATTTATATTTGATGTTTTAAAATAAATAATATTTTAGGAAAAAATTAGAGCTATAAAACAGTAAATCTAGTTTTAAGGTAAAAGGGAAATCAAAAAATGAAAAAAATTATTTTTTATTAATTATTTGTTTAGTTTTGACAAATTGTAATAAAGCACTATTAGAAAAAATATTAAATAATATTGAAGAAAATTCTATTAAAACTATCAAGTTAACTGATTATACTGATTTAAAATGGGATGAGTTGTGGTTAATAAGTGGCAATATCGGCAGATATTATTTAAAGTTTATGCGTGATCAAGCTATTGATGTCAAAAAAGTTCAATATTCTGATACCAATACTGATTTTGGACTATAATCAGTAACATTCTGACACGATCGTGTATGTCTATAATAAAAAAGTTGTTTATTATGAGTTTCCTCCAGATAACAGAGATAGAGAGTTTTATACATTAGCTCCCGTTGTACCATATGCACTTCTTGACTTCAAATTACCATTGGGACAAATCATTATTCTTTCAAATAAAAATTCTGAATGTGAAGTAAACCACAAAGAATTAATTCCTCTTAAACCGATTAAAATATATGAAAATATGGATACAAAATTAAGATGTAGGGATAATTTAAGAAATTACTATAAATAACATGAAAAATTCCTATAGTTTCTCTTTATTTAAAAATAACATCAAACTAGGAAATTTTTATTTGCTGTTATTGATATGATTTTTGTTTTTACTTAAACACATTGCGTTCCTGAAACTTTTTAACAAAAATGCGCTGTCTTTGTTTATTTAGATAAACTGTGTGATAACCATTATCTTAATCAAAAATTCACAAAATTGCCTATCCACAAACGAATAGAAAATCCCAAAATTTGAACTGAGATATAGCATTATCAATGATTATTTAGCGATTCACAAGACAGAAAACAAAAGCTTTAGCGATTTCGGGAAAAACACATTATGCGTTTTAATTTTCATATTTGTGATCCAAATCTATTATTTGTCATACAAAATAAATGTCGGCATAAATAAATTATTGTATATTTAATGTGCTAAATAATGCAAAAATTAAGTTATTTTTGATAGTTATCAATAATAAAGAGGCTATATTTATGCTGTCAATCCTTGTTTTATCGGTTGATTTAATCAGTGAAGTTACGAATCACAAATCATCTATCATTAATTTAATGGCTGAAACTAGCCAACCTTATTTAAATAGATGTTAAAAGTTTTTTTGAAGATGTGATGGCTCATGAGCAAAAAATGGAAATAGATGTGTTGCCAAATATTGCATTGGCTCATGCTAAAAGTATAGAGGTTGCTGGTCTGTTAGGCATGATAAATGGCATAGATTCGCTTGTCGCATTTGGTGGTTTAGTAGCTTTAGGGGGAATGACTAAGGGGCCATATGGTATGTGATTGATATGTTTATCGAAGCATTGATTATTGCTATTATTTACATTTCATAAAAACGAAAACGGTGGAAACAGAAAAAGCAATTGAAAAAGCAATTGAAGTTGATTAAAGCTTGGATAATTATTTATGCTACACCACTAATAATTGTTGGTGTAGCAATTTGACATAAAAAAATTTAAATTTTAAATTACATCATTTTGATAAACCGTTTTACCGCCAACAATAGTTGTTAACACATTAACGTTTTGGATATCATTAGTTGGTATGGTAAATGGGTTGCGATCTAAAATAATTAAATCAGCAAATTTACCTTTTTCAATTGAACCAATATATTCATCTTGTTTTAATACATATGCAGCATTGATAGTGGCACTACGTAATACTTCGGTAATGGTTAAATTACGATCACTATCTAATTGCGGATGATCAGCATCAATTTGTCGGGTCATGGCAATTTGGAAATCATACCACTCATTTAACGGATCAATTGGCCAATCACTCCCAAATGCGCAAGTTACACCTGCATCTATATATTGTCCATGAGCTTCTAAACCGTTATAACGCTCTGGACCAAATAACGTTTTATATTGTTCGATCATTGCCGAACTACAACCAGCCCACTGGAAAGAAAATACTACGCAAGCGTTTAATTGTTTATATCTGGCAAACTGGTGTGCTGCGCTTAGTTCGTTATGTGCAGTGCTTGGACGGATATCAGCATTAGGTAAGGCTTTTCGCATTTTTTCAATAGCATCAAGTACCACTTCAATTGCCCCTTCACCAACAGTATGCATATGAGGATGAAACCCTGCTTTTGCAGATTCAAGTATTAATGCATCTAACATTTCAGTGGAATAATAAAGATCTCCGTAACGATCTTTTTCGTCTTCTAATTGATATGGTTTAAGTAATCGTGCAGTCATCAAAGGTGCTTGCATTACGCCATCTACAAATAACTTAGTATGTGATATTTTAATGCCTGGTTTAGGTTGCCAGTTTTTATCATCATAACGAGCGGCAAACTGTTTTACTTTCTCAATGACATTTGGAATATCGGCGATTGATGACACATCATCAGGTGGCAATTCTCGAGCCCCAAACAAACGGATAGAAAGTGTATCTTGTTGCTGTAGTCTTAAAAAGGCATCTGCTTGAGTTTCAGTAATTCGAGCATCCATAACGGCAGTAACGCCCTGTTTATTTAATTCTGCTTGCGATAATTTTGCAATATTAAGTGCTTGTTCATCGGTGAGTTTAGATATGCTGTCAAATGCACGCATGGCTGGGGCATCTTCTAATATACCATTTAATTCGCCGTCATCAGTACGACCAATTTTACCATCAGTTGGCTCTGGCGTGTTTCTATCTAGCCCAAATTTTTCTAAAGCAATGCTATTGGCAACTAATGTATGACAGTCATTTGAAAATAAAATAACAGGGCGTTTTGTATTGAGCCTATCAAGGTCAAAGCGTGTAATATCGGTACCGATAGGTAACACCTCTTGTCGTAACCAACCACGAACTTGCAACCAGTGATTATCATCGCTTATAGAATCTTTATCTAAATATTGTTGTATAATGGCTAAGGTTTCATCAATAGTTAAGCTTTGATAATTCAAATTACATGAAGATAGTTGCATTCCTCCCCAAAAAGTATGCAAATGCGAATCAATAATGCCAGGCATCATGGTTTTACCTTTTAAATCATTAATTATTGTTTGATTATCAATATAATTACTGCTATTTATTTCTTGCGAAGTTCCTGTTGCAATAATATAGCCATTTTTAATCGCTACAGCTTCACAAACACTGTTTTGTTTATCTGCTGTATAAATATAGCCATTAATATAAATAACATCAGCTTTAACCATTATGAGTGATTCCTTAAATAAACATCAAAAATGAAAGGTGAACGATAGCAGATTTATAAAAAATTTGTCAAATGTAATAATTTTCTTTATTGTGTGTCGAGATTATGCTACAAATAAACTAGATTAGTTACAGCGTCACAAGGTGAGCAGATGAAGTATCAACAATTAGAAAACCTTGAATGCGGTTGGAAGTGGCATTATTTAGTAAAAAGGCATCTAGAAGGTGAGTTAATTACTCGTTATATTGAAAAAAGCGCTGCTGAGCATGCTGTAAATGAATTAATGCAATTAGAACATAATCCAACGAATGTCGTTGATTGGATAAAAGCGCATTTAAACCCTGATTTAGATAATCGTATGAAACAAACTATTCGGGCTAAACGGAAACGACATTTTAATGCAGAACAACAATATACTCGAAAAAAATCCATTGATTTGGAATTTTTAGTCTGGCAACGATTGGCTAATTTGGCGAAACGCCGAGGATGCACGTTGTCACAAACCATTACTCAACTGATTGAAGATGCTGAGCAGAAAGAGCAATATGCAACAAAAGTATCAACAATTAAAGACGATTTACTGTCAATTCTTAATGTGAAACTGGACGGTAAATAACTAAAACAATAGGATAAATAGGTTTAATTATGGGAAAATCCCTTGTTATTGTGGAATCGCCAGCCAAAGCAAAAACGATTAATAAATATCTTGGTAAAGATTTCGTGGTTAAATCAAGTGTAGGTCATATTCGCGATCTACCTGTGAGTGGTAGCAGCCAACGAGCTGAAAAAACCGCAAAAGAAACAAAAAATAAAACCGAGAAAAAAGTTAAACGTTCCGAAAAACAAGCCTTAGTCGATCGCATGAGCGTTGACCCATATAACGGTTGGAAAGCACATTACGAAATTCTACCTGGCAAAGAGCGGGTTGTGTCTGACCTGAAAAAACTGGCTAAAGATGCTGACATGATCTATCTCGCAACCGATTTGGATAGAGAAGGGGAAGCCATTGCATGGCATCTTAAAGATGTGATAGGTGGTGAAGATAGCAAGTATCGTCGTGTTGTTTTTAACGAAATTACCAAAACGGCCATCAAAAATGCTTTTAATGAACCGTCGATGCTTGATATGGATAGGGTTAACGCCCAGCAAGCACGTCGATTTATGGATCGAATCGTTGGCTTTATGCTATCGCCATTACTTTGGAAAAAGGTTGCTAGAGGCTTATCAGCAGGTCGTGTACAATCTGTAGCAGTACGTCTTGTTGTTGAACGTGAACGTGAAATTCATGCTTTTATTCCTGAAGAATACTGGGATCTGTTTGCTGATTTGAAGACGGCTAAAAATGAACCATTAAGTTTACAAGTCACTCATTATAAAAACGAAGCATTCGAACCTAAAGATAAAGTTGCCATTGATATTGCGCTAACTGAACTTAGTAAAAGCCAATATCAAGTAACTAATATTGAAGAAAAGCCAACTAAAAGTAATCCAACAGCACCTTTTATTACCTCGACTTTACAGCAGGCAGCAAGTACTCGTCTTGGTTTTGGTGTTAAAAAAACCATGATGTTGGCTCAAAGATTATATGAAGCAGGTTACATTACCTATATGCGTACTGATTCGACCAATTTAAGTCAGGATGCACTAGTGATGGTACGTGATTATATCGGTAAAAATTTTGGCGATAAATATCTACCAAAATCGGCTAATGTATACAGTAGTAAAAAGAACTCGCAAGAAGCACATGAAGCGATTCGCCCATCAGATGTTACAATCTTAGCTGATAATCTTAGTGATGTTGAAGCTGATGCCGCTAAATTATACCAACTAATTTGGCGCCAATTTGTAGCTTGCCAAATGACATCGGCTGAATATAACTCAACAACAATTACGGTTAATTCAGGTGATTTTACTTTAAAAGCCAAAGGTCGGACATTGCGTTTTGATGGTTGGACTAAAGTACAGCCACAACTAGCCAAAAATAATGAAGATAAAATATTACCATCACTATCGATAAACGATAAGCTTGATTTAATTAACTTAAATCCAAATCAGCATTTTACCAAACCGCCGGCAAGATATAACGAAGCATCTCTTGTTAAAGAGCTTGAAAAGCGAGAAATTGGGCGACCATCGACTTATGCAACCATTATTTCGACAATTCAAGATCGTGGTTATGTGCGTTTAGATAATCGTCGGTTTTATGCTGAAAAAATTGGTGAAATTGTTACCGATAGACTTAGTGAAAACTTCAATGACCTAATGAGTTATGATTTTACAGCACGTATGGAACATGCTCTGGATGAAATTGCTCATAAAAAACAAGAATGGCGAGAAGTGCTTGATCAGTTTTTTAGTGATTTTAGTCAGCATCTTGAGGTTGCTGAACAGGCGCCAGATAAAGGGGGAATGAAGCTTAATCCATTGGTGCTAACACCTGAAATTAAATGTCCAAATTGTGGGCGTGAAATGGGTATTAAGACTGCCGGTACTGGTGTGTTTTTAGCTTGTTCAGGCTATGCGTTGCCACCTAAAGAGCGTTGTAAACAGACCATTAACTTAATTCCTGAACACGAAACATTAAATATTCTAGAAGAAGCTGAAACAGCAGAAACTGATGCTTTAAGAGCCCGTAAACGCTGTCCAAAATGTCACACAGCTATGGATAGTTATCTACTTGATAATGAACGAAAACTACATATCTGTGGCAATAACCCAATTTGTGATGGTTTTATTGTGGAAAAAGGTAACTTTAAGGTTAAAAGTTACGAAGGACCAATTATTGAGTGCGAAAAATGTGGTTCAGAAATGCATTTAAAATCAGGGCGATTTGGTCTATATATGGGCTGTACTAATCCTGATTGTAAAAATACGCGTAAAATCTTAAAAAATGGTGATGTTGCACCACCAAAAGAAGATCCTGTTGATCTACCAGAACTTCAATGTAGTAAATCAGATGCGCATTTTGTATTACGTGATGGTGCTTCAGGAATCTTTTTGGCTGCACATAACTTTCCAAAATCAAGAGAAACACGTGCTCCTTTGATTGAAGAGTTACAACGTTTTAAAGATCGTTTGCCGGAAAAATTTGTTTATTTAACTGAGGCTCCCAATAAAGATCCTAATGGAAATCCATCAATTGTCCGTTTTAGTCGTAAAAACAAACAACAATATGTTACTTCTGAAGTTAATGGAAAATCCACAGGATGGGTGATGCAATACGTAGATGGTAAATGGGTTAATGGTAAAAAGTAGGTAAGAGCCTTTAAATTTTGTTAAAAAGTTTCAGGAAAGTATGCTTTTCAGTATAAAAACGATTTTATTTTGTGCTGACATGTAAAATCTTACCTTCTAAATTCTCCCTTTTAAAGCATTATTAAAAGAGAGAAAAGCATACAGTTAAAGGAGCTTTTGTGTAATATGAAATTGCAGCAATTACGTTATATTGTTGAGGTCGCAAATAACGACCTCAATGTATCGCTAACATCCGAAAAACTGTATACTTCTCAACCGGGTATAAGCAAACAAATAAAATTATTAGAAGACGAGCTTGGCGTTAAGATATTTACTCGAGTGGGTAAGCACCTTTCTCAAATCACACCTGTTGGTGAAAAAATTATTGCTCTTGCTCGAGAAATCCTCAATAAGTCCAATGATATTAAGATTATCGCCAAAGAATTTAGCCAACCTAATCAAGGTTCATTAACGATCGCAACTACCTATACTCAAGCACGTTATACCTTGCCAGTTGTGATCCAACAATTTATGCTGCAATACCCAAGTATTACTTTGCATATGGAGCAAGGCTCATCCCTACAATCTATTTTACAAACTCAAGCAGGCCTGGCTGAATTTGCTATTGTGACCGATATCTCACAGCTTAGCGATGATATGATTGCCTTACCTTGTTATCACTGGAACCAAGCTGTGATTGTGATGAAAGAACACCCGCTTGCCAAAAGTAAATTAATTTCGATTGAAGAGCTTTCAAAATATCCGTTAGTTAGTTATGATTTTTCTAATGATGGTTCAGATTTAAATCAAGCTTTCTTGCGTGCTAAACAATCGCCTAATATTGTTTTTAGCACAACGGATGCCGAGTTAATTAAAACTTATGTTAAATTAGGCATTGGCGTTGGTATTGTAGCAAAAATGGCCGTGTTCAATGCTTCAGATGATGATTTAGTTGTACTTAATGCTGGGCATATTTTTCCTTACAGCACGACCTATATTGTTTTTTCTCGCTCATTATATTTACGCAGTTATATGTATGATTTTATCAGTCAGTTTTCGCCTCATTTGAATCGACAAACAGTTGACAAAATTATGTTATGTGAAAACACTTCCGAAGTATTAACGATGTTTAACGGGGTAAAATTACCAGTTTACTAATTTATTCTATCTTTTTTATGAGAATAAAAAAATTGAAACAAAGTGCGATATAACTCGCACTTTGGATGGATTATAACTATTTATGTCTTGCTTTTAAAATACCAATGACATCTTGTAAAGACAGATTTTGGTCTTGGAGTAAAACTAATAAATGATAAATTAAATCGGCAGATTCATTTTTTAGTTCCTCGCGGTCATTAACTGTTGCCGCAAGGGCTGTTTCAACGCCTTCTTCTCCCACTTTTTGGGCTATGCGTTTAGTGCCGTCATGATACAGTTTTGCGGTATATGATGACTGAGGATCGGCATTTTTACGCCCAGCAATTATCTGCTCTAATTCAAACAAAAATCCCCATTGGGTTTTAGTCGAAGCAAAACAACTTGTTGAACCGGTATGGCAAGTTGGACCAACTGGATCAACTAAAATCAATAACGTATCATTATCACAATCAGTTGAAATACTCACAACATTAAGAAAATTGCCAGAAGTTTCGCCTTTTGCCCAAAGGCGCTGTTTGGTTCGTGAATAAAAAGTGACTTTGCCGCTATTTTGTGTTTGTGCTAACGCTTCTTGATTCATATAGCCAAGCATTAACACATCACCCGAAACATAATGCTGAATAATGACCGGCATTAAATTATCCACTTTTTGCCAATCCAGTTGTTGTAAATCTAATTGGGTATTGCAATTTTGCGTTAACATAATCGAATATTTACTCCATGTTGTGCCAAATATTGTTTAAGTTCACCAATATTAATAATTTGTTTATGAAAAACTGAGGCAGCTAATGCTCCATCAACTTGTGCTTCATTAAATACCTGTAAAAAATGCTCAATTGTGCCTGCACCGCCAGAAGCAATCAGTGGCACGTTGCATACTTCTCGAACGGCGTTTAGTTGAATAATATCATATCCATTACGAACGCCATCTTGGTTCATCATATTAAGAACAATTTCACCTGCACCACGTTTTTGTACCTCCTGTACCCAGTCGAGAGTGTTCCATTTTGTGGCAACGGTACGTTTTTCGTCACCAGTAAATTGATAAACATGATAATTGTTTGATTGTTTGTCATACCAACTATCAATACCAACTACAATGCACTGTACTCCGTAGCGATCTGCAAGCCTTGTAATTAAACTAGGATCAGCAACGGCAGGGGAGTTAATCGAAATTTTATCGGCCCCAAAGGTTAATATTTGACCTGCATCTTCCACCGTTTTAATACCACCAGCAACACAAAAAGGAATATCAATTACTTCGGCAACTTTTGCGATCCAACTTTTATCGACAACACGACCGTCAGATGAAGCGGTAATATCATAAAAAACGAGCTCATCTGCACCTTCTTCAGCATATCTTTTTGCTAAGGGGACTATGTCTCCAATAATTTCATGATGGCGAAATTGTATACCTTTAACCACTTGTCCATCGCGAACATCTAAACAGGGGATTATTCTTTTAGCCAACATGAAATTGCCTCCTGAACGGTAAATTTTTCTTCAAGTAAAGCTCGCCCAACAATGACACTTTTAACACCGCTGTCTTTCAGTGCTTTGACATCACTCAATTGACCAATTCCGCCAGACGCTTGAAAAGCAATCTGTGGGTATTTATGACTAATTTCCTGATACAACTGAACGTTTGAGCCACTGAGAGTGCCATCTTTAGAAATATCTGTACACAATACATGTCTTAAGTCATAGGGAAGGTAATCATCAATCACTTGTTCTAGTGTCTGACAGGAATCTTCTTGCCACCCATGAATAGCGACATATTTATTTCCTTGGTTGTTAATGCGGACATCAAGAGCCAATACTAGCCTTTCTGCACCATATTTTGAAAACCACTGTTTGACCAATTCGGGTTGCTTAATAGCTGTCGAACCAATTACTATGCGAGCCGCGCCGGCAGATAGCAATGATTGTATATCTTTTTCAGTACGAATTCCTCCACCGACTTGAACCGGTATTTGCACGCCATTAATCAGAGTTTGTATTAGCGAAATTTGGCGTTTTTGGGGATTTTTCGCACCTGTTAAATCAACAAGATGTAACAGTTTAGCACCTTGTTTTTCATAATCCTGTAAGCGTAAAAGTGGATCGTTGCCATAATCACGTTTTTGCTCATAATCACCTTGATGTAATCGCACAACAGAACCATCGATTAAATCAAGTGCAGGAATGATTGTTGGAAAAGCTATCATAGTTACATCTCCAAAAAGTTTTTTAGCAATTTTGCACCGGCTAAGCCAGAACGCTCGGGATGAAATTGCACGCCGTAAAAGTTTTCTTTTTGTACGGCTGCGGTAAAGCTTTCGCCGTAATTGGTTTCTGCTATTGTTGCTGAGCATAATGGCATCGCGTATCCATGTACAAAGTAAAAATAAGCATCATCAGGAATATCTCGAAATAGATGATGACCGGCTTTAGGTGAAACCTGATTCCACCCCATATGTGGTAAAGGTAAACCACAATTAGGAATTTCTCTAACTTTTTCGTGAATAATTCCCAATGTGTTAACATGTCCTTCGGTACTATAATCGGCTAAAAGTTGCATACCAAGGCAGATCCCTAATACAGGTTGAGTACAGACTTTGATAAGTTCAACTAAATGACGCTCTTTTAATTTTTCCATTGCTGAACTTGCGGATCCTACTCCAGGTAAAAACAACTTATCTGAGCTGAGCACGATATCAGAGTCAAGGCTAATTATTGGATCATAACCTAATCGTTGCACGGCATATTTGACCGAAGATAGATTAGCACAGCCAGTATCGAGGATGACAATCTTCATTTATAGCACTCCTTTTGAGCTTGGTAATCGGTCACTTTCAATTTTGATGGCTTGTTTTAATGTTCTAGCAAAAGCTTTAAATAAACTTTCTACTTTATGATGATCATTATCGCCATCTGTTTCAATATGCAATGTAATAGCCATAGCATAACTTATTGAGTAAAAGAAATGTTCTACCATTTGCGTGCTCATATCGCCAACTTTAGGGTGAGTAAACTCTGATTTAAATTTTAGATAAGGGCGTCCTGAAATATCTATTGCACATTTGGCCAAACACTCGTCCATAGGGATAACAGAGGCATAACGGGTAATACCACGTTTATCACCGAGTGCTATTTTTAGTGCCTTTCCTAAAGCTAGTCCAGTATCTTCTATGGTATGATGATCATCAATATGTAAATCACCATCAACTTGGATATTGAGTTTAATTCCACCATGAGTCGCAATTTGATCGAGCATATGATCAAAAAAACCAATTCCAGTATTAATTTGACTGCCACCTTGGCGATCAAGCCACACTTCAACAAGTATTTTAGTTTCTTTGGTATTGCGTTCAACTTTTGCATAACGATCTTTAGTGGTTAATCGTTGGGCGATTTCGTCCCAGTTTAAATTTTCAGGATGATATCGTAATCCTTGGATTTGCATGTTTTCAGCCAATTGAATATCAGTGACCCTGTCACCAATAACATAACTGTTTTGTTTATCTAATTTACCACTAGTAAGATATGGCAAAACTAATTGGATTTTCGGCTTACGACACTCACAATTATCTTCTGGAAAGTGTGGGCAAATTAAGACATCCTCAAAATTAACACCTTGCGATTTAAAAATCTGCATCATCAAATTGTGTGGACCATCAAAATCAGCCTGTGGATAGCTACTAGTCCCGAGCCCATCTTGATTAGTGACCATCACTAAATGGTATCCCGCAGTTTGTAGCTTGAGTAGGGCTGGGATCACATTAGGTTCAAAAACCAATTTTTCAAACTGATCAACCTGAAAATCAACCGGAGGTTCAGTAATTAGTGTGCCATCTCGATCAATAAATAAGTACTTTTGTAACATTTTTGCTCCTATTTAATTGTTTTGAGCGCAGAAATGACTGCTTCGCAATCGGCTTGGGTACCAATGGTAATACGAATAATATTTTGTTGCCCAATAGATCTACTTTGATCTCGTAAAATAATACCTTGGTGCCATAAAATATTAAATACATCTTTATCATGTTGAAATTTAACACACAAATAGTTGGAATAACTTGGATAAACTTTTTCGACAATAGGCAATTGTCGAAGTAAATTGGCAAATTTTCCCTTTTGATTATTTAAATTTACCACATGTAGCTTCATGGTATTCACACCATCTTTACTCAATGCTTGAGCTGCAATATCAGCAACAGGGGTTGCTAGAGGGTATGGTGCAATAACCTTCTGTAAGGCTTCGATCACAGGTTTATTAGCAATGGTGAAACCGCAACGTAATCCAGCCAAAGCAAAGGCTTTGGATAATGTTCGTAAAATCACCAAGTGAGGATAGTCATTAAGCCAACTAACAACACTAGATTCAGGTGAAAACTCAATATAAGCCTCATCAATAATGACCAAAGCACGATCTTTGGCAATATTAAGTAAAGCTTTGATATCATCAGAATCGATTAAATTACCGGTCGGATTATTTGGTGAACAGACATAAATTAGTTTTACAGTATCAATATTTTGTTTTATACCCTCAAGATCAAGTTGCCAATCAGAAGTGGTTGGCACAGTTTTGGTTTTAATACCTAATGTCTCAGCACTTACTTGGTACATGCCATAAGTTGGTGGACAATATAAAATACTATCGTGCTGAGGCTCACAAAATGCACGCATTAAAAGCTCAATGGCCTCATCAGCTCCTCGGCTAACAAGCACTTGTTCAGTTTTAACCCCTGCATATTGTGCATAACGCTGAATTACTTTTTCAGGTTGTGGTTCTGGGTAGCGGTTTAAGGTTTGTTCTGTCAATTCAAAATGAGGTGCTACCGGATATTCATTGGCATTTAGCCACACATCGCCTTGACCACCAATTCGCCGAGCAGATTGATAAGGTGTTAATTGCTGAACATTTTTTCGAACTAATTTATTAATATCCATTTTAACTACCTATTTTTGATTTATTGAATTTAATACCGATAAACGAAGACTAACTGCTTGTTTATGAGCGGTGAGTTGTTCAGCCTCTGCCATAAGCTCAACGGCATTACCTATTGCTTTTAATCCTTCTGGTGTTAATTTTTGCACCGTCATACGTTTTTGAAAATCAGCAAGCCCAAGACTAGAATATGTGGCTGTATAACCATAAGTTGGTAATACATGATTGGTTCCTGATGCATAATCACCTGCTGACTCCGGTGACCAATCCCCTAAAAAGATTGAGCCAGCACTAGTAATTTGCTCAACTAATTCATCCACATTTGCAGTTTGAATAATTAAGTGTTCGGGACCATAGCGATTACTAATAGCAACACATTCATCCAAATCTTTAGTTACAATAAGGCGACTTTCTTGCAATGATTTTTCAGCGATATTCTGGCGGGATAGTTGCGTAAGTTGTTTATCGACTTCAATCGATACTGCTTGTGCTATTTTTTCATCAGGTGTTAACAAAATAACTTGTGAATCAGGACCATGTTCAGCTTGCGACAAAAGATCGGCTGCAATAAAAGCTGGATTAGCCGAACTATCAGCAATGACTAATACTTCAGATGGACCTGCAGGCATATCAATGGCTGCGCCATCAAGGCGTTGACTAACTTGGCGTTTGGCTTCGGTAACGTAAGCATTTCCAGGACCAAAAATCTTAGCTACTTTAGGCACTGATTCAGTACCAAATGCCATAGCTGCAATTGCTTGGGCTCCACCAAGCTGGTAAACTTCGGTCACGCCACAAAGTTCAGCCGCATATAATATTTCATCAGCAATCGGAGGAGGCGAGCATAAAATAACTTTACTACATCCTGCAATTTTTGCAGGGATTGCTAGCATTAATACGGTTGATAATAAAGGTGCTGAGCCACCAGGAATATATAGTCCTACTGATTCAATTGGGCGAGTCACTTGCTGACAATTTATACCTGGCATTGTTTCAACTGTAATAGCTTGTTTTACTTGAGCTAGGTGGAATTTTTCGATATTAGAAACAGCAAGTTGCATAGCTTGTTTCAATTCTGAATTAACTCGGCAAGTTGCAGCTTTAATTTCATCTTGAGTTAATTTAATTTGCTTGATCTGAACTTTATCAAACTTGTTACTAAGCGTTTTTAATGCCTCATCACCATTTTGTTTAACTTGACCCAAAATATCAGTTACCGATTGACTAATCGAATCAGAAGCAGTAATTGCAGGGCGAGTTAGTAGCGCTTTTTGTTGTTCGTTAGTACATTGTTGCCAATAAGAGAGTTTCATATTATTACTCCATCATTTTTTCAATTGGTAATACAAGAATTGAACTTGCGCCTAATGTTTTTAATTTTTCCATGGTTTCCCAAAAAAGAGATTCACTACTCACCATATGTAGCGCAACACGATTTTGCTCGCCCGTTAACGGTAAAATGGTTGGGTTTTCGGCCCCCGGTAATAACGCAACAATATCATCTAACACCTCAGTAGGGGCGTGAAGCATAATATATTTGGATTCACGAGCTTGAATAACGCCTTGAATGCGTGTCATGATTTTATCGATTAACGCCTGTTTTATTGGCGACATTTCTCCTTGACGTTGAATTAAGCAGGCTTTTGATTTATAGATAACTTCAATCTCTTTTAGTCCATTGGCCTCAAGCGTTGCACCACTCGAAACCAAATCACAAATTACATCGGCGAGCCCAGCCCGAGGGGCAACTTCGACCGAACCATTAAGCAAACAGGTTTTAAAGTTAATATTATATTGAGCAAGATAACGGCGGAGTAGGTGAGGGTAAGTGGTGGCAATACGCAAATCATTTAAACATTCTGGTCCTGTATACTCAAAATCACGCGGTGCTGCGATCGACAACCGACAGCCACCAAAATCTAAACTGCGCAATTTTTTAAATTGTGGATCTTCGCCTTCGGCCTGCCTATCTAATACTTCCTCCTCTAAAACATTTTCGCCGACAATCCCAATATCGACAACGCCATCAATAACCAGTCCGGGGATATCGTCGTCACGAACACGCAAGATATCAATGGGCATATTTTCAGCAAAAGCGATCAAACGTTGTTCTTGAAGATTAATTTTAATACCACATTGGGCAAGTAACTTTTTTGATTCGTCACTTAATCGACCTGACTTTTGCATAGCAATGCGTAAACGCGAATTATCCAACATATTTTTCTCCAAAGTTATCTAAAAAATTTATAAACCACAAACAAAAAACCCTCGGAAGTTTGATCTTCCGAGGGTTTTCTATTTGTTTTTGCGATATCACCGGAAGACCAAAGTCTTCCAGCACCAATCGCCCGAAGACTATTCAGGAATGATGGTGGTGGTGTTTAGCAACAAAACTAGTAATAAAAATGCAAAAACAAATCATAAAATCAAAAGCCAATAAGTTAATTAATTATCAATACTGCTATACAATATATAACATAAATTTCTAGCTAGCAACAATTTTTACAAATTTTCGATAAATCAATCCAAAAATAGTTGTTTATTGATTACAATTATATAACTTGTTTTCATTACTAATTGGCTTTATATCAGTAATTTTTTGAAAAAATGTGCTAACTTTTTATTTGAAAACAGTTTTTTATAAAATAATAATTATCAATTAAAATTTCATAAATTTTAATAAAGTCTAAAAGGTAGCCAATTTTTTTAACGGTATATGTTGGTTTAATATATATCATTTTTAGAAAAAGAATGATAAAGAAGTAATCAAAAAATAACGTGTCGGTTGTTTTGCAGCTTTATGAGCATCTAGGATGATACATTATAGCGATCATCACCTAATAAAACTAAATCAGTTTTATATTGTTTTATTTTTATTTTCCTATAAACCAGCAAATTAACATCAATGAATAATTATTTAAAAATTGCAACAGAGGTTATTACTTGTCACATAATATGTGATATTCAATTTTATATTAAATTTGAGTATAAAGGAGATGTATTTAATGATTTCGCAATAAAGCTTTGAACAGACAATTTGCTTAACTGTGCTTGGATTTTTTTAGCTTGCTCTTTGGAGTTACAACGAGTAAAAACGCATGCTCCAGTACCAGTTAATCGGGTAGGTGCAAATTGCGAAAGAAATGTTATAAGTTCGTCCACTTTAGAATAACGTTTACGTACAATTGGCTCACAATCATTACTAAAATCATCTAATGCTAATGACAGTAACTCCTCAAGATTACGAAACGGCGTATCACGCTTAAGTTGTGGATCATTAAATACTTTGACGGTGGAAATTTCAATATTAGGATAGGTGATTAAATACCAATATTCAGGAATATTGACGATTTCAAACTGATCACCTATACCTTGAGCATAAGCTGCGTGACCATAAATAAAAATGGGAACATCTGCGCCAATTTTTCGTCCAATATTCATTAATATATCGTTTGATAAGTTCAATTGCCATAGTTGATTTAAGGCAACCAAAACAGTTGCTGCATTTGATGATGCGCCACCAAGCCCTCCCCCCATGGGTATTTTTTTTTCAATAGTGATATCAACACCTAAATTCTGTTGATTAACATAAGATTTTAAACATTCGGCCGCAATAACAATTAAGTTTTTATGTGTTGGAATTTGAAAAAATGTGGTATTTAAATTTATCACTCCGTCTTTGCGTAAAGTGAATGATAATTTATCATAATAATCAATAAATTGAAACAAGGTTTGTAAGTTATGATAATTATCAGGACGACGACCTGTAATATACAAAAATAGATTTAATTTAGCTGGTGATAACCATTGTTTCATAAAAAAATCCTTATTATTTTAATATCCACTTATCAATTTTTAAACGGATGCGTTCATCATCATGGGTAAGCTCAATTGTTGCCGGCATATCTATATTTCTATTTTTTAATGAGTAAGCTATGTAATTTGCAATTTTTACATTCCATTTTTTGCTATCTTGCATAAATGAGGTCGATATTAACCGACCAGCATTATCTAATTTATCATTAGCAATATCATTAGAATACCCTTTTAGCCAATCATGTAACGAATTAAGGGGAATATTAATATTCGAGATCTTTCTTATTAGATTTTCAACATTATTATCGATGTAACGATAGCCATTTCGATCTATTAATTCCGCATAATTAGTATCTACTTTTAAAGTGAAAATATTACCACCAAGTGGTGTTGTAAGCTTAATTCCATAACGATCAACAGATTGTTGAATAATTAAAAAACGTCCATAGTTACGACTTTTGTCGCTAAAATACGCAATGCTTCCATTAACTTGAAAAGTATTTATTTGTTTTAAATCTTCTTGATGAATTTGCCATTGTTGTTGAATAGATGTAACGTCTTTAGGTGTTATTTGACATGCACTAAGCAATAAAGGCATTACTATCAATATATATTTAAATTTAAACATAAAATAACTCGTTAGTTGTTTATGCACATTAGATTGCAACATTATAACTGATAATAAGTTGAATAGAAAAAGTAACTGTCAATTAACGTTTAATATTTTTTTATGTATAATGTCGGCAACAAGACACTTAGTAAAAAAGTTATGTCTTATAAACGATTATAAAAGAAAAATGCAATGTCTATTACAATATTAGGTGTTAATCATAAAACAGCACCAGTGGCTTTACGGGAAAAAATTGCCTTTACTAATGAAATTATCGATAAAGCGCTGTATAGCCTTTTTCAGCATCCTTTAATTGAAGGTTGTGTTATATTATCTACCTGTAATCGCACTGAAATTTATATAAGTTATGAGCAAGAAACCGATCACCTAAAATTAAAGCGATCGGTTGAACGTTGGCTTGGACAATTCCATAATGTAGATATGACTCGCTATCAAGAAGCTATATATTGGCATCAAGGACAACGTGCAGTTGAACACTTAATGTCAGTTGCAAGTGGTATGGACTCAATGGTGCTTGGTGAGCCGCAGATTTTAGGACAAGTAAAACAGGCATATGGTTTTGCACAAAATAATCATTGTTTATCGCCTAACCTAAAGAAGTTGTTTCAAACTATTTTTCATGTGGCAAAAATTGTCAGAACAGAAACAAATATTGGTGCTAATACTGCTTCTGTTGCCTATGCTGCTTGCCTTGTTGCTCGTAGCCTTTTTGTCGATTCAAATCAATTAAATGTAATGCTTGTTGGTGCAGGCGAAACAATTGAACTTATTTCAAGATACTTAAAACCACATAATTTTAATCATGTTATTGTTGCTAACCGTACTCGCGAAAAAGCCTTAAAATTAGCTTCTACCATGGATGCTGAGATCATCTCATTACCTGATATTGCTAATCGATTAAAGGATGTTGATATAGTTATCAGCTCTACAGCGAGTCCTCTACCTATTATTGGTAAAGGCATGGTTGAAAGAACATTACAGGCACGAAATTATCGACAAATGTTATTTATAGATATAGCTGTACCGCGTGATGTTGAAGAAGAAATTAAGCAACTTGAAAATGTACATCTTTACACTGTTGATGATTTACAAAAAATGGTAGAAAGTAACCTAGAACAAAGAGCCATTGCAGCAAAAGAAGCGCAATATATTATTCAAGAACAAGCAGAACAATTTATTGATTGGCTCAAAACCCGTCATGCAATTAATTATGTAAAACAGTATCGTAATAATGCTGAGAATATTAAACGAGAGCTAGAAATCAAAGCTTTAAATGCAATCAAACAAGGTGCCAATATTGATGATGTTTTAGCCAAGTTCTCACGAAAACTAACCAATAAATTAATCCATGCACCTACGCAAACATTGCTTCATGCGGCAACTCATGAATGTGGTAATTGTTTCAAAGTGCTAAGTAAGGGGTTAGGCTTAAAAGATCAATAATTAAATTATTAGTGTTCGTTAAAAGAGGTATCACGAATTGGAACAGATCGAATTCTTTGATATTCAAAGTCCCTGTAGGCGTGTTTGTGAAACTGATAAACAGGGATATTGTAAAATGTGTTACCGTTCAAGAAATGAAAGATTTAACTGGTTAAATTTCTCCAATACGCAAAAACAAGAAGTATTGCGCTTATGCAAGCAAAGGGCCAAAAGAAAGCGTTCTATTCTTTTGAGTCAACAACATTCACAATCAACACAAGAATCACCACAAATCAGTTTGACTTTATAATTTATATTACCTTATTGCAACTATATCTTGTAATCTGGTTTAGCTCGGAGTAGCATCTTTTATAATTTGTTATATTAAATAGCTTAAAGCCTTAGTTAAATTAAACGAGACTCAATATATGAAAATGTGTATTGCATGCGGAATGCCAATGACATCTATTGGTGATTATCCTTTGCATGATATAACAAAAAATTATTGTAAGTATTGTGCTCATGATGACGGCAGAATGAAAACATTTGATGAAAAATGGCATGATTTAACCTTAAGTTATGTCGAAAAACATAATGTTGATTATCCGATTGCAAAACAAACCGCTTATACAATTCTTAAAAAGCTACCTGCATGGAAGCGCAAGTGGTAGCCGAATTTTTAGGCAAACAAAGCGCTTTGTTATAATATATATTGCAGATATCACACAGCTTAGTATAATGCTCTAGTTTATTTACACTTCTAATGCCAGTGTGGCGAAATTGGTAGACGCAGCGGATTCAAAATCCGCCGCCCTTAAAAGCGTGTCGGTTCGAGTCCGACCACTGGCACCAAGCTCACAAAACAGTTAAAACTGATTTTTAGATTTAAAACTTTACTAGTTATGATTTTTAGCACATCATTTATATCAGTTTGCGGTAACTGGAAATAATCAAAATCAGATGTAAAATCAAATAATAAACAAGATGCATTTAGTTCGGTAATAGTTCCTATCCTAAAAAATTTATTTAAATTACATACAAAAAATAACTTATGCTGCATTAATTCAGTTAGTTTTCGCTTTAATGAATTACAGGTACTAATTGGCATTATTACGTTAGTCTTCATTGTTACGCTAAATATAAGTTAAAGTTTCATCAAAAAATTAATCCTATTTAAAATAATTTTGTGAATTGTTTAATACATTTTTATAAAAAAATTTGAAAAATTTTATGAGTTAAATTATATTATTAGCAATAAATAGATTATCAATGTAATTTAATCAATAAAATATTACGAACACCTTAAGGTTATTTAATTCGATTATAAAGATTGCATTGTTATATTGATTTTATGGGGTTGTTATATTGCTGTAATAGATTAATCAATATTAAGCGATTTGAATTTTTATGTTATAGATTGATAAGTTAGAAAAAGCATTAATTAAAATAAACCATGCTATGATTTTCTCTTTTGACTGCTATATTATTAAAGATCTAAATAACTCAATGAAATATTAATAAAAATCAGATTAAATTATGAATTAAAAAGGATGAATGATAGGAGAACGCATGGTAAAACATTTAGATAAAATCGTCGAACAAGCAGGACAAGCAGGGAAAGACTTGCTTAGCCAATTAACAAATAAAGTTAGCCATAACCGTTATACACTAACCATTGATGAACTCAGCGCTCCTATATCGGTGTTAAACGTCAAAGGCGAAGAGGCCTTAAACCAGCTGTGGCATTACACCATTACTTTTACCAGCGCCAATAAAACCCTATCTACCGATGCTTTTTTAAACCAACCGGCTACTTTCTCATTTAATTCTGTTGTAAGCGATGCGCTCAGTTCTGCAATCCGTGCCTTGGGTGATTTTACCAATGATAAAAGCACTCGCAAGATTTATGGCATTATCACCGAGTTTAGCCAATTATCGGTAAATAAAGAAGAAGCGCATTATCAAGTGGTCTTATCGCCACGACTGGCTAGACTAACGTTAAACCG
>NZ_LZHI01000036.1:0-8068 GCF_001690385.1 Gilliamella sp. Choc6-1 | reverse complement strand
TCACGCACAAAACGACTCGGGTCTTTTTCACCTAAATGACCAAACGCATTTTTTAATTTGGTCTCAGTTGTATCTAAATGAGCCGTTAAACGATAATCACCCTTGTTGGCTTTTAAATAAAATGCAACCCGACCATCCCAACTGCCCTTGCCGCTGTAATGATGACTGTCAGCTTCTTCTAATATGGCTTTACCTTCTCCTGTCACATTATTTTGTGCATAAGTAATATCCACAATACCTACGTAAAAAATATCGTCTTCTTGTTCAACAACCAACTTCTCATTTTGAGATTGGCGTTGACCTTCTTCATCTTGCCAACTTAAATTAAATTCATATTCACCAGGAGACAAAATCAGCTCACGCATGGCTCGACCATGATTATCCACCACCAATCGCTGACCATTTAGCATGACTTCTTTCTTATCGTTCAGACCGCTCATTTGTATTACTACCTTACGATCTTGAGCTGAGGCAACTATACCTTGATGATCAATACGACTTTGCCCAAATCCAGGAATCGTACTGTCGGATTTTAATTGACCGTAAAATAACGCTCCGTTATTAACCAAATCAGCTTCAACATTGGGTTTAGTATAAGCAATAAAATCACTTTCTTGAGTCACGCCATGACCCAAAGTACGAAACATTACCGCATAAACATTATCTTTTAATCCTGTATGACTAATCGTAGTTAAAACCGCTTTATACTCTGTATCAATCGATAACGGCTCACCATTATCGGTATCACCATTCCATAATACCGCTTCATAAGGACTAATATCACTAAAACGCAATATCTTTAATGGATATTGATTATCCACGTCCGATTGTCGGTAAATTGTAATTTGATATTCGGCTATTTTGGTGGGATAGTTGGTGTAGACATAAAGCCCCATTGGAGTGGTAAATAACCCATCGGATGTTAACTTAACTTTTGGGTTATAAATACTGAGATTAAGCTTCTCTTCTGTATTAAATTCATCCCGAATAACATTTAGTTTAGGTACATTACCTGCTTTAGCATAAACCGCACTTGAGCCAAGAAGGAAAATAGCACTTATACCCAGACAAGAAAAATATGGAATCCGATTACATTTGCCCATGAATTATAATTTCCTTTCATTCAAATATTTATTTATACACAAGACTGGATTAAAGCTCTTAACCAATAAAGTGAAGATAAAATCCGTGATTAACTTTATATTTAATACTGCTTATATCTAAGGTGGTTTTATTTTTGTAATTGACAGACTAATGCTTAATAGAGTGCTTGGTCATTGTATGTTCATCATGGCTTCTGCTTCAATACATAATTTGCTAAGACTTGTAAACAAAAAAAACATAATAAAACAACAAATTGAAATTAATAATGCGGTTTAATGTAAGTTTTTTTAAGAAAAAATAATAAATACGCCAGAAAAGCGTAACATCATCAACAATCAATAGTTTCTTAAAAAAATCGCTATCGTATTATCAATAGTACGATAGCCTCATAGAAAGTGTATTTACGGATAATTAAATTAAACAAATTACCTATTGTCTAAAAGCTTACTTACTTTGATTAAATAATTGCGTGATTCTTGCGAAACGTGAGAGGTGACAAGCTTACGATAAACTTGTTGTGGGGTCATTGAATTAATGATATTGATAGCTTCGTTACGATCAGCTGAAAAAGTGCGAAGTACACTGCCTGCGCCGCCATTATAAGAAGTAATCATCGCATACCTTAAAGAGATTGGATTATTAATACCTGCTAAATATTTCGTTTTAAGTAAAGATAAATAGGCAGTTCCCATATCCACATTATTACGAGGATCAAGCAAAAACTTTCTACTTGGCTCTCCTGATTTACCGCGTAATTTAAATATATCTCGCCCAGCAGTATGCTGCTGTACTTGCATTAATCCAAGGGCATCAGTACGGCTAACCGCATAAGGGTTAAAGGCAGATTCAACTTCCATAATTGCTAAAATTAATCGCTCGTCAATAAAATACCGATTTGAAGCTTCAGTCACCAATGGCAAAAATTTCCGTGCGCGTTGATTAATATGATTTGGAACAAGCTTAATTTCAACATAAGTAATTTCATGTGAACCTGATTTACGTGTTCTGATATTATTTACTAACACATAATCAGCAAAATTATTAGCTCTGCCACTCCAACGAATAGGCTGCATTTCTTGATCTAACACCTGATTAAATAAAAAAGGTTCCTGAGACAAATCTTGGCTAATTTTATCGTGGCGAATAATATCCACAGGCTCTGGCATTAGCAATGTAGAAACAATTGCTTCTTTCAAATGCTCTTGAGGGGTATTTGACAATGTTTCAATGGTAATCACACCAGAAACAAAATTGATATGTACACGTGTTTGTAAATTATCTTCATATTGAACATAATCCTTAGGGCCTGCAATAAGAACTTCTTTTGGACCCCAAATCTGCTCAATATTATTGGCATATTGACTAATTAAAATATTAAAGGCATTTGTATCTTTAACATAATAATCTTCATCTTCGAAATTTGCATGTTTACTAGGACAACCGGCTAAAAGACTTACTGTAACAATTAATGTAATAATTTTAATATTATTTTTCATGTTAGCTCTCAATTTCGGGTTTGTATCCATCAATGACAACATCTTCACCTTCAAATAAAAATTTAACCATTTCAGTTTCAATTTTTTTTCGATGTTCTGGATTCATCATGTTAAATTTATTTTCGTTAATTAACATGGTCTGTTTTTTTAGCCACTCTTGCCAAGCCTGTTTAGAAATTTCATTGAAAATGCGCTTGCCAAGCTCGCCAGGATAAAGCTGAAAATCTAAACTTTCTGCCTCTTTTTTTAAATAATGGCAATAAATAACACGGCTCATATTTATCTCTATAAATCCAATTAACGATTGTTAACAATTATACCTGAAAATACTTATAGAAAAGAAGAAAATTATTGGCTATTTTGTTAGGTAATATTTCATTTCTTGATGAATATTTATTCACAAAAAACGAATAATCAGCTATTTTATTAACACAAAATTGATTAAAAACGATAGGAATAAAACAATGCAACCAAAAATCACACGCGACTTGTTTGACAAAGTCATTTTACCTGTTTATGCGCCAGCACAATTCATTCCTGTAAAAGGAAAAGGTAGCCGAATATGGGATCAAAACAACGAAGAATATATTGATTTTGCAGGTGGCATTGCAGTTAATGCGCTTGGGCATTGTCATCCTCGATTAATAGACGCATTACATCGACAAAGTGAAAAATTATGGCATGTAAGCAATGTCTTTACCAATGAACCAGCTCTAACTTTAGCACAAAAACTCACTACCCATACTTTTGCTGATCGTGTCTTTTTTGCCAATTCAGGGGCCGAAGCCAATGAAGCAGCTTTCAAGCTAGCTCGTTATTATGCGATTAAAAAATATCATCCTAACAAAACTAAAATTATCGCCTTTTACCAATCTTTCCATGGTCGTACTTTTTTTACTGTCTCGGTTGGTGGGCAAACTAAATATTCCGACGGTTTTGGCGCCAAACCTGCTGATATTATTCACGTACCGTTTAATAATTTAGAAGCAGTAAAAGCAGTTATGGATGATCATACTTGTGCAGTAGTGCTTGAACCAATACAAGGAGAAGGAGGCTTAACTTCAGCAACACCTGAATTTTTACAGGGTGTTAAGGCGCTATGTGATGAGTATAAAGCACTACTTGTATTTGACGAAGTCCAATGCGGAATGGGTCGTACTGGCAGTTTATATGCTTACCAACACTATAGTGTAACGCCAGATATATTAACCTCAGCAAAAGCACTTGGTGGCGGATTTCCAATTAGTGCCATGCTAACCACAGAAGAGATTGCATCAGTTATGCAACCAGGCATTCACGGCACAACTTATGGTGGAAATCCACTTGCTTGTGCAGTAGGGTGTGAAGCTTTTGACATGATCAACTCACCTGAATTACTCGAAAGTATACCAAAACGCCGAGCCATTTTTATTGAACACCTCGAAACAATTAATGATAAATTTAAAGTCTTTCGACAATACCTCGGTAAAGGATTATTATTAGGGGCAGAACTACAACCTCAATTCCATAATAAAGCCTGTGATTTTTTAAATATTGCAACTGAATTTAAAGTCATGATTTTAAATGCAGGACCAAACGTATTACGTTTTACGCCTTCGCTCATCATAACAGAAGATGAAATAAAAGAAGGCATGACACGATTGACAAAAGCCATCGAAAAGGTTGTCAATTCTTGAGTTTTTCTATACAGTAACGTCATTTTAATAGATTAAGTGCCATTACTGGGCTTAAAGGATACACTTTCATGAATAACATTCGCCCATTAAATTACGCTAAAACTCACTTTATATTAAGTGCCCCTGACATTTCTCACCTACCGAATGATACAGGAGTTGAAGTTGCTTTTGCTGGCCGCTCAAATGCAGGAAAATCAAGCGCACTAAACACATTAACCAATCAAAAGGGGTTAGCCAGAACCAGTAAAACGCCTGGACGGACTCAATTAATTAATCTATTTGAAGTCGAAGAAAATTGCCGTTTAGTCGATTTGCCGGGTTATGGCTTTGCCCAAGTGCCTGAAGCAATCAAACGCAAATGGCAAAAATCACTGGGTGAATATTTACAAAAGCGTGAAAGTTTAAAAGGACTAATTGTCCTAATGGATATTAGACACCCCTTAAAAGATCTAGACCAACAAATGATTGAATGGGCAGTTTCGGTCAATATCCCAATTATGTTATTACTGACTAAAGCCGATAAATTGGCCTCTGGAGCACAAAAAAAACAAGTTAACATGATTAAAGAAGCGATTTTACCTTTCCAAGGTGACATTACTGTAGCGCCCTTTTCGTCACCTAAACGCATTGGGCTAGAACCATTAAAACAAAAATTAAATGAATGGTTTAATTTGCAATAAAGGAAACTAGTTAATGAATAGTGCTGCTTTTTCATTTCATACCTTATCGCCAGATCGGATTTTAGATGGTTTAGCATCAATGGGGATTAGTGTGGATTCTGGATTAACACCATTAAACAGCTATGAAAACCGTGTTTACCAATTTTATGATGAACAGCGCACTCGTTACATTGCTAAATTTTATCGCCCACACCGTTGGACAAAAAAGCAGATTCTTGAAGAGCATCAATTCACACAGCAGCTCTTAAATGCGGAAATTCCTGTTGTTGCACCTCTGGTATTTAACGACCGTACCTTACATGAATATCAAGGCTATTTCTTCGCGTTATTTCCTAGTGTAGGTGGACGGCAATACGAAGTAGATAACATAGAACAAATGGAATTAGCAGGTATGCGACTTGGTCAAATACATCAAATTGGTGCTAAAGAAACATTTTTATATCGCCCCACAATCGGGCTTGAAGAGTACCTTTATAAGCCGCAAGACACTTTATTATCTTACCGTTACCTTCCCTCTAAAATTCATATTGAACTCAAAGCAACTTTAACACAATTGATTAAGACCGTAGAACAACATTGGCATAATGACTGGCAAGCAATTCGCTTACATGCAGATTGTCATGCAGGCAACATTTTATGCCATGATAATGTGATGTTTGTCGATTTTGACGATTCACGCAATGGTCCAGCCATTCAAGACTTATGGATGTTACTGCATGGTGATCGTCAAGAACAACGACTACAGCTAGATACACTCATTGAAATGTACGAATCTTTTTACCATTTTGATAAAGAACAACTAAAATTAATTGAGCCCCTAAGAGCTATGAGAATGGTGCATCATTTAGCATGGATAATTACTCGTTGGCAAGATCCCGCTTTCCCCATTGCCTTTCCATGGATTACAGATCTTGATTTTTGGCAGCAACAATTGACACAATTTAACCAGCAGATTCAAGCGATTAAATCCCCTCCGCTGCAATTAATGTCAACTATGTAAAATGGGCTATCTATTTACTATAAAAAATAGCGGGTATTTCGACGTTACTCACCCTTTCTACTTATCAAGTAACTTCAATAAATTATTTAAATCAGGGGATTGAATAATCAATGCTTCTTTGTCCTTTTTTGAAAGATGTTTTATTCGATACTCAAGTTTTAAAGCTAATGACCGTCCACCGACTTTAACTTGGTAAACCACTTTTAAATCTTGATGACCTTTTAGATGCTTTGCACCTTTATTATTCTGATGTTGGCGTAATCGTCTTTGTACATCGGTTGTAATACCTGTATAAAGTGATTGTTTGGCTGTCCTAATAACATATAAAAACCATATCGATGTTTGCTCTGACATAACTCATTTAAACAATAAATTACAAAATCAATAAAACCGGTATCATAGCATTTTAAACAAACCACATATACAACTTAAACCGAATCTACCTTCTATTTATATTCCAATCATATAAAAACCATAGTGTCGTTTACATTAATCACGATAATGTTTAAGATAAAGCAATTTTTTCAAGTTCCACTGAGGTTATATAATTTGAATAATTTTGCAAAAATTATTGAACGCCAACGAGGCAATATCAAGTTTGCCTACGTACAAAATGATGAAATCGATTATCTTAAGCTTTTTGACCAATTTTTAGCAGAAGAAGGGCATCACCAGCTACTTGATCCTAGCGATAAAATAGAAAGATACACTTACTTAATCAATCACAACCAAACCAAATTTATTTTCAAAATAGACGGCGGAGTCGAACATCGTTTAGAACGCCGAATTATTGCAAAATTAACTGGCGATTTTTATTTCAATTTAATTCGTAAATTGGCGAAAATCTCGCTTGATAAGTGTGATATTGCCTATGAACTTTATCTTGTTGCTTTTGACGAAAAAACGAAACGTCATTACATGATTTTTAACTTCATCGAAGGGCGCTCACTAGCGTGGGACGAAATGAAAGATTACGGAGAGCAAATAAAACACTGCGTTGAAAAACTTCACCATTATAACTTGGTTTCAAATGATATCCATGGTGGAAACTTTATTTTAACACCGGACGGAAAAATTAAAGCCATTGATTTAACTAACTCAGGGTTTATCTGGTTAACCAAAGCTAACGACGCCATTGAATTACAAGAACGGTTTAATATCAAAATAAAAGTTCCATTTTTAGCAATGGCGATAAAAAAATTCACTCATGGATTTAAACGGTTATCAAGAAAACTTCGCGGTAAGGAAAATTAAATTAAAACCCATTTATATGAGGATGCACTAAACACCTCACACTTTCAATAATTGATAATTTTTGAATAATACATTTCCTAACCACGTTCTGTTTTATATTCAACATCACCTTCATGGATTTATCCCTGTGTATACAGGGAACACAAAAATGCCTCAATTAATTCTGCACTAATTGGCGGTTTATCCCTGTGTATACAGGGAACACGACGAATGGAAAGCTGATTTATTAAAGGGTTGCGGTTTATCCCTGTGTATACAGGGAACACTCTAATTTTATCTATATGTTTTATATAAACTTATTTAAATTGGTAAATTCTACCAAATTTTTTCAATTTTTAAAAACTTTTAACTAATTAATTTTTATAAAATAAAAAGCAGGTTCACTTTAATTTTTCCATTTTTACCAAGACCTATCATTTTTTAATATAAATTCATAGAGATACATAAATTCAATAGTTCTTAGATGAAAATAAACTTAGTTTTGACTTTTGTGTTAATACAAACTTTGCCATAACCATTTTAAATTCGCGTTTTATAATCGGTAAAATCGCACCCTGTCAGTAACGATAACATCAGTAAACTACTACCTAATATTAAGACTTTTTTGATTTGTGTTTTCATCAGTTATTACCTGTTAGTTAAAATTTTTTAATCGCTTTTATCACTGCTTCGGCTTATGGCTCGTATCAGCTGTATATTGGTATGACAGTAAGTATGGAAACACTTTTTTACCCCCGCAAATCTTAAACTTAACAGTAATCTAATGAATTAAAATAACTTTATAAAAGATAATTACCACTTTCCGCACGGATCAATTTTAATCTACCATCCGACTTAATATTGTAATAATGACTTCCT
>NZ_LZHI01000035.1:0-78664 GCF_001690385.1 Gilliamella sp. Choc6-1 | reverse complement strand
GTGAATAAACCAATGCAAATGAATGAATATCATGCTGCATAATGTGGGCATTTGATATACTAACAACCGAGACATCCTTAACTATACTACCTTGCTACTTATTTTTATTTAGTTTTGTCGTATTTATCTGCTTTTATCGGTAATTTTAATAATCAATAATGATAACTAAAATTGGGCATAAAAATTACACGGTTTTTATAGAATTTGCAATATTTAATTGAAGTTAATTTATTGAAATTTAAGATAAGCTTAGTGAGTCATGTTTTTTTAGGTTGCTGCTTTTAAGCCCACTTAAAATTTTATCAATTAAGTGGGGTTAGGGTTTTCGCATTAAGATAAAGGGGGGATCCCTGTGTATACAGGGAATACTTTTGTTCTAAATGGCAAAGAGCATTTCAAATGTTAATCGATGAAGTTTTAAAAGCACTTATTTTATTTATTAAAATACTATTTTCTTCACCAAGTAAATGTATCAATTTTTCAATTAGTTATTTATAGTGTTTTGATTCAATTGTGGTTGGGTAGCTGGTTTTTTCGTTCGTTCAAAAACGATCATTACCACAAAAGCAATAACAGTTAAATAAATAATAAATGTGCCATACGTTGCTAACATATCCACTAGTGAACGCCCTCGCATGGCGATATCTCGAAAAAACCGAAATAACCAAACTAAAGGAAAGGCGTGGCTAATATAGTAAGTCCATATTGGCATAATACCTACAGCCATGGTGGAGCCGCCCATAATGAATCCCGGCGGAACTAAGAAAATCATTTTACTAGCTCCTTCGCCTGGATTATTGGTTTTCCAAGATAATAAAAATCCTAACCAGCCAAATGCAATTCCTGTCATAAACATGCTAGGTACAAATACGAAATAGTTACCATCAAAGCGTAATTGTCCAAATAGCACAAGTACTGCCGTTATTAATGTTAACCCTGTGGTGTAAAATAGTGCATAAGGTATGGTTCTTGCAAGTAGTGCAACAAATCCCCTTTCTAATACGGTATTCCACATGCCTGTTACTTTTAAACGGCCAATAATCATCAACGATGTAAGCCCGTATGTCAGTGAGGAGAAGAAATAAACAAAATAGATAATAGTTGATATGGTTGATGAACTTGCAGGATTAAACATATATCGTGTTTTAAGTTGCATTGGCGATAAAGTCGCTTCAATGCCTTCTTTACTTAGCCCTAATGCGGCAACTTTACCAACACTAAGTTCAGCACCTAGTTCAGGAATATATTCATTAAGGCTTTGTAGCACTTTGGCATTTTGTGCATCATTAGTATCATCAACAAAATAACCTAAGCGAACGGTTTTATCGCCTTTCTTTAAGCTCTTTTCTAATCCTTTAGGAATGTATAAAACACCTAAATTACGATCGTGTGAAACTAGCGCTATTGGATTGACCGGCGCTTTGATTACCTCAGAAACTTCAATATATGGTGAAGTGTTTATTTTACTAATTAATTCTGTGGAATAATTAGAACCGTCTAGGTCAATAACCGCAATTTTACCTTCAAATACTGCGCCATGGCTTAATACAATTGAGAAGATTAGCGAAATAATGGCCGCTAAACCTATCGCAACTTTGTAATATGGGATAAAGTGACCTGACAACATGGCGTCAAGCTCTTCAAGCATAGATTTAATGATGTTTTGCATCATTGTTTAACCTCAATTGTCATACCGGTTAATAGTTTCGGAATAGATTCCATATAAATTCTAACTTGATAAGATGTTAAATCCGCTTGTCCGCGTTCCCGTGTCATGCGTAAATCAGCAAATGATGGCGCAGCTGTCGCAAAGCGGACTTTACCTTTTATTTCTTTATCAAGTGCTATCACATTTGCTTTTACTGTTGTACCTGGTTGATAATCATTGACCATTTTTTCATTTACGTAAATATCAATATATTTACGATCGGTCTCTAACAATACGGCTGGTGCACCTGTTGGTGCTAATTCACCATTTTCAAACATCAATTTTAATACTTTGCCATCTTCAGGAGCCGTTAATGTCAGTCGCTCATAATTGATTTGTAACTGCTTTAAATCAGCTTCACCTTGAGCTAATAAGGCACGTAGCTGTGCTAGCTGATTTTGGCGATTTTGAAGTTTTTGCCGCGCAATAGCAACAGATTGTATTGTCATTCCTGTTGCATTTCTGGTTTGTTCAAATTGGCTAATTTGTTCTGGTGTTGCTCCAATCATTAATGTTGATAATTGGCTTTCAATTTGGGCAACTTGCATTTTGGCAACAGTAAAGGCATTTCGTGCATTATCAAGTTGTGATTGTGAATTGCCACCAGTCTTACGTAATTGGGTTTGACGGGTATACTCTGTGTTAGCTAAATCTCTTGCTGATTTTGCTGCTTCTAAGCTTGCTTTAACTTCTTCAATTTTACGCCAAGTAGATAATTCAGCTAAATTGGTTTCATTTTCGGTGATTTCAATTGCAGCTTGTTCTTGATTTACTGCTGCCTTTTGACTATCAACTAGTGCTTGTAGTCGTTCAATTGCTAGCTTAGTGTCGATATCTTCTAATTGCATTAAAGGATCGCCTTTTTTTACGATTTGTGATTCTTCTACAAATCGTTTAATGACTTTTCCTCCTACATTTTGGAAAGCAACGTTAATTTCATCTGCAGTTAAGACACCTGATTTAATACTCTTAGCAACGGTTACCGCATCATTTCTAGAGCCTAAGAAAATTAATGATGACCCAATAGTTAAAAGCGCCAAAAATATAACAGGGATTTTGATATTTTTTTTCATATATAGCTTATTTTCCATTTAATTAGTCAGCTAAGTATTTTAGTGAAAATAATGAACTTTAATTGATTAAAGTTAGTTATTTTCGTAGTAATTTACGTAGCATCAATATTAAAGATTCTTGCTCTTGTTTGTTTAAAACTTGAGCGAAAGCCTTAATTGATTTAAGGTGATTGGGTAATGCATTTTGAATCAGCTTTTCGCCTGTATGTGTTAAAGCGATTAATCGAGAACGACCATCATCACCACTTTTTGACATCGAGATTAAAGGCTCTGGCGCTGCCAGCATTCGTTTAACCATTACTGATACTGTTGCTGGTGTTACACCAATGCGCAAAGCAAGATCACTGGTACAGATTTCACCTTCTGAAAACAATGACATCAATAAGGCAAACTTACCTTCAGAAACGCCGTAATCTTTATCTAATTGCGCATAGATATTAGCACGAATTAAATCGGCAGTTGTTATTAAGCTCAAAACCAGATCAACACCAGAAACATCAACGATGTCATCGTTAAATCTTTGTGATCGAGCTATGGTTTCACGTGAAGGAAGCTTTCTTGAATTGTAATTCAATTATCATTACTCAATTTATTTAGTCGGCTAATTATACTATTTAAATTTTTGTTGGCAATAATATTTGGCTAATTGCCATTAAATATTAATAATTTTTATTAATGCATTTATGAATGCTTAATTTAATAAATGCTGAATTTTAATATAATTAACTGTTTTAAAAATAATTATCTTTATTACTACTAAAGTGGTAATCCTTAAGGGTAGTTATATTTTGGTCTAAGTTACATACAATGAGGGGTAATTATAAATTAAATAATTGAAATAAAATAAAATTGGAGCTTTATTATGAGTAAAACCAATCTCGTTATCATTGGTAATGGGATGGTTGGACATCGTTTTATTGAGGAAGTTATCAATAAAATGCAGTCTAATCAGTTCAGTATTACTATCTTTTGTGAAGAACCTCGTCTTGCTTATGATCGTGTTCATCTTTCCTCTTATTTTTCAAATCATACCGCTGATGCGCTTTCTTTAGTTCGTGAAGGGTTATATGAGGAAAACAACATAAATGTACTACTTAATGAACGAGCTATTCTAATTAATCGTCAACGTAAAGAGGTTCACTCTCAGACAGGTAGAATTGTTAGCTATGATAAATTGATTATTGCAACAGGATCTTATGCGTGGGTTCCACCAATTAAAGGTGCAGATGGCTCAAATTGTTTTGTTTATCGAACCATTGAAGATCTTGACGCCATTCGTGAATGTGCTAGCCACTGTAAAACTGGGGCCGTTGTCGGTGGTGGCTTATTAGGGCTTGAAGCAGCTGGCGCATTAAAAAATCTAGGGGTGCAAACACATGTTGTTGAATTTGCTCCTGTTTTGATGGCTGAGCAACTTGACGCAATGGGAGGCGAGCAATTACGCCGAAAAATTGAAAGCATGGGGGTTGGTGTTCATACAAGTAAAAATACTCAAGAAATTATTCATACACCATCGGGTAAAATGATGCAATTTGCTGATGGAACATCACTCGAAATTGATTTTATTGTTTTCTCAACAGGCATTCGACCGAACGATCAGCTTGCTAAAGCGTGTCAGCTTGAAATAGGTCCACGTGGTGGAATTGTGGTTAATAATTATTGTCAAACTTCTGATCCTGATATTTACGCAATAGGTGAGTGTGCCTGTTGGCAAAGCAAAGTATTTGGTTTAGTTGCGCCAGGATATAAAATGGCACAGGTTGCTTTAGCGCATTTAATTGGTGAGCAAACTCCATTTGAAGGCGCTGATATGAGCGCTAAATTAAAGTTAATGGGAGTCGATGTTGGTAGTATTGGCGATGCTAAAGGAAAAACGTTAGGTAGTCGCAGCTATGTTTATTTAGATGAAACTGTTCCAGTTTATAAAAAATTAGTTGTCTCTCAAGATAATAAAAAATTATTAGGGGCTGTGCTAGTTGGCGATACTGCTGATTATAGTAATTTATTACAATTGATGTTGAATGAAATGGATCTTCCAGAACATCCAGATACATTAATTTTACCTGCCCACGCTGGTGCTAAACCTGCTATGGGGGTTGAAGCGTTACCAGATTCTGCCCAAATTTGTTCATGTTTTGATGTAACAAAAGCGAAAATTATTAATGCTATTCATTCTGGTTGTCATACTGTTGCGGCAATTAAGGCAGAAACCAAAGCAGGTACAGGATGCGGTGGCTGTATTCCATTGGTTACCCAGCTGTTAAACTCCGAATTAGCCAAACAAGGTATTGAAGTGAGCCATGCGTTATGTGAGCATTTCAAATACTCACGTCAAGAGCTATACCATTTAATTCGTGTAGAAGGATTAAAATCATTTAACCAAGTAATTCAAAAATATGGTACGGGCTATGGATGCGAAGTTTGTAAACCAACGGTTGCTTCTTTATTAGCGTCTTGTTGGAATGATTATATTCTTAAACAAGATTTAGTTCCGTTGCAAGATAGTAACGATATTTTTCTTGGTAATATTCAGAAAAATGGTACTTATTCGGTCATTCCTCGTAGTGCGGGGGGAGAGATTACCCCTGAAGGTTTAATCGCTGTTGGTCGCATCGCTAAAAAATATCAGCTCTATACAAAAATTACAGGATCGCAACGTATTGGATTATTTGGTGCCCAAAAAGCTGATCTGCCAGCTATTTGGAAAGAGCTCATCGATGCTGGTTTTGAAAGTGGATATGCTTATGCTAAAGCACTAAGAATGGCTAAAACTTGCGTAGGTAGCACTTGGTGCCGGTTTGGTGTCGGTGATAGTGTCGGTTTTGGGGTAGAACTTGAAAATCGTTATAAAGGTATTCGAGCTCCGCATAAATTTAAATTAGGTGTTTCTGGTTGTACCCGAGAATGTGCGGAGGCACAAGGTAAAGATATTGGTGTTATCGCAACTGAAAAAGGTTGGAACCTTTATGTATGCGGTAATGGTGGTATGAAACCACGCCACGCCGATTTGCTTGCTGCTGATCTTGATAGACAAACATTAATTAAATATCTTGACCGTTTTATTATGTTCTATATTCGTACTGCTGATAAATTACAACGGACCTCCGTTTGGCTTGAAAATATGGAAGGGGGAATTGATTATTTACGTAGTGTAATTATCGACAATAAATTAGGAATTAATGATGAACTAGAGAGTGAAATGGCACGCCTGCGTAAATTGATGGTATGTGAATGGAAAGAAACGGTCGAGCATCCAGAAAACCAAAAACGATTTACTCACTTTATTAATAGTAATCAGCGCGATGAAAATGTCCAATTTATACCTGAGCGCGATCAGCATCGACCAGCGACAGCGGAAGAACGTAAAGCAATGTTAGGAGGGCAATAATATGAGTCAATGGGTAACTGTTTGTAAACTTGATGATATTTTACCCCAAACTGGAGTATGTGCACTTGTTGGGGGGGAACATGTAGCAGTTTTTCGTCCTTATGATACTGCTGAACTTTATGCAATTAGTAATATTGATCCCTTTGCACAAGCAAGTGTTTTGTCTCAAGGTATTATTGGGCAGCATGAAAATGAGCTGTATGTCGCAAGTCCATTAAAAAAACAACGCTTTCGCTTAAAAGATGGTTATTGTTTGGATGATGTCCAATATTCTATTGCAAATTATGAAGTAAAAGTAAATGAAGATGGTTTTGTTGAAGTAAAATCATTACATTAAAGCAATTTTTAAGGTTTAAATAGTTATGTATACCGATACAATTAATAAATGTGCTGCTAATGCAGCACGCATTGTTCGTTTAGCCAAAATTAACCCTATAGGTTTTTGGTTAAGTTCTGCTATGGCTGGGGCTTATGTTGGGCTTGGTATTATTTTAATTTTTACGTTAGGTAATTTGTTTGAGCCGTCGTTAAGACCTTTGGTGATGGGGGCTACATTTGGCATTGCGTTAACTTTAGTGGTGATTGCTGGATCTGAACTTTTTACTGGGCACACTATGTTTTTAACCTTTGGGGTAAAGTGTAAAAAAATTACCCATAAGCAGATGTGGTTAGTATTACCACAAACGTGGTTTGCAAATTTATTAGGATCTGTTTTTGTTGCTGTATTATATTGTTATGCGGCAACTCCATTATTATCAGTAGATACTAGCTTAGTGCATGGTGCTGCATTAGCCAAAACCACTGCTCCCGCTGTAGCACTGTTTTTTCGTGGAATTTTGTGCAACTGGCTTGTTTGTTTAGCAATTTGGATGGCAAATCGAGTTGAAGGAACAGCAAAATTTATCGCTATTTGGTGGTGTTTACTCGCTTTTATTGCCTGTGGTTATGAGCATTCTGTTGCCAATATGACATTATTTTCACTTTCATGGTTCGGTAATCATAATGAAGCTTATACTTTAGTTGGTATTGGTCATAACTTATTTTGGGTATCGTTAGGTAATATTGTGTCGGGTGCTGTCTTTATGGGATTAGGATACTGGTATTCTACGCCTAAAACTGAGAGACCCTAATTTGGATGAAATTCAAAAAGGATAAATATTGAGGTTTTATGGATTATTTTCCACTATTTTGTAAGTTAGAAGGTCGAGAATGCCTACTTGTTGGCGGTGGTGAAATTGCCGAGCGAAAAGCTCGGCTACTACTTGAAGCTGGCGCAAGGTTAACAGTTAATGCGTTTGAATTCAATCAGCAATTCTTGTGCTGGCAGGAACAAAAACAATTAGTGTTACAGCAAGGTGAATTCAATGCACAGTTGCTTGACAATAAATGGTTAGTTATTGCGGCAACTGATTGCCATAAAACGAATCAAACTGTTAGTGTTGAAGCAGAAAATCGCTGTATTTTTTGTAATGTTGTTGATTCTCCAAAAGATGCTAGCTTTATTATGCCTTCAATTATTGACCGTTCACCAATAATGGTTGCCGTGTCATCAGCAGGGCATGCACCGGTTTTAGCACGTTTATTGCGAGAAAAACTGGAATCGATCTTACCTCAGCATTTAGGAAAATTAGCTCAGTATGCTGGTTATTTGCGTAATAAAGCGAAACAAACCTATAAAACACTTAACGAGCGCCGCCGTTTTTGGGAAAAACTTTTCACCCATGATAGGCTAGCACAAGCGATTGCTAATAATGATTCAGAGCAAGTTGAAATGTTAACGGATGAATTATTTAATTTATCACTTGATCACCGTGGCGAGGTTGTTTTAGTTGGAGCTGGTCCTGGCGATGCTAGTTTACTGACTTTAAAGGGATTACAGCAAATTCAACAAGCCGATATTATTGTTTATGATCGCTTAGTTTCAGATGAGATTATGAATCTCGCCAGACGTGATGCCCAACGTATCTTTGTTGGTAAACGGGCGGGGTATCACTGTGTTCCTCAAGAACAAATTAATGAAATCTTGTTAGAACAAGCTCAAAAGGGGTTACGTGTTGTTAGGTTAAAAGGTGGTGATCCCTTTATTTTCGGAAGAGGAGGGGAAGAGCTAGAAACTTTATTTAATGCTGGTATCCCATTTTCTGTCGTTCCTGGAATAACCGCAGCTTCAGGGTGTTCAGCTTATAGTGGCATCCCTTTAACACATCGTGATTATGCGCATAGCGTTTGTTTGATAACTGGGCATTTGAAAGATGGAAGCCATCTTGATTGGCAAAGTTTAGCAGCCGAAAAGCAGACGTTGGTTTTTTATATGGGGCTTTCACAAGCGGAAAATATTAGCCAACAATTAATTAAATATGGTATGAAAGCAAATACTCCTGTGGCGATTGTTGAGGATGGAACAAGCACTAAACAAAAAGTAATTACAGGTTTGTTGGGGGATTTAACCACATTAGCTTTACAATCATGTAGCCCAAGTTTAATTATTATTGGACCTGTGGTTGCTTTACGTGAAAAACTAAATTGGTTTTCTAATCATTAATATAAATAGGCAAGTAAATTGCATTTGTGAATAATAACTTGCCTGTTATTTAATAAGTTATTTGTTTAATTTTTTAGATATGCCGATATAAAACATAAAGGTGAGCCTATTTTTGCTCACTGCTAGCTTTTAATCTACAACCCATAAGTCTACCTAGATTAAATCTAGATTGTTGATGCTTAATCAATAAAATTATTCTTTATTTTGTAAATACCATATGGTCATTTCCATTCGCGATTTAAAATTTAATTTTTTAAATATGCTTTTTATATGTACTTTTACTGTACTTTCAACAATATTTAACTCTCTAGCAATTAATTTATTAGAAAGTCCTTGTACTAGTAGGTTAAATATTTCATGTTCTCTAGGGGTCAGTAAGTTTACATCATGAATTTGCTTGGTTGTCGGTTCTTTACCATTGCGCATGTAGTTTAGAATAATGTGAGAAATTGCTTCGTCCATAATGATTTTTCCTTCCGCAATATCTTTTAATGCTTTGAGAAAATCTTCTGGCTCCATGTCTTTTAATAAATAACCATCGGCACCATTTTTTATTGCGGCGATAATATCCTCTTTGGCATCTGATACCGTAAACATTATGATTCGGCTTGAAATATTTTTTTCGCGCAAATAGCGTAGTATTTCTAATCCATTGATATCATGGATATTGATATCGAGTAAGATGATATCTGGATCGAGTTTTTCCGCTAATTTAATCCCTTCTGTTCCTGATCCTGTTTCTCCGATAACTTCAAAATGGTTAATAGTATTAATTAGTTGTTTTACACCATTTCTTAGCATTGGGTGATCATCAATAAGTAGTATTGAGTTTTTTATTTGTTCCATTGATTACTCTTCTATTGTCTTGACGGGAATAGTTTTATTGGCTTTAAATACTACCATGACTTGTGTTCCTTTTTGTGGTTCAGTGTTTATAGTCAAATTGCCATTTAGAATTTCAGCTCTATCTCGCATAATCACTATTCCATAATGGTTGTCCTGTTTTATATTCGGTTGAAAACCAATGCCATTATCGCTTATGCTGATAGTAATGAGCTGGTTATCATCAATAGTTAGGCTGATGATAACTTGTGAAGCTTTGGCATGTTTGTAGACATTATTTAGTGCTTCTCGAATAAATTGTAATAAATGAAAAGCATGTTTGCTTTTTATAATATTGAGCGGTAGTTGATATTCAAGTTGAATGTTAAATTTTAATTTTTGGTTAAATTCTTCTATTAACTCCATTAAACTAGCATAAAAACCAGTTTGATTAAGACGTAAACGAAAAGAGGTGATTAATTCTCTTAATTGAGAATAAGTAATGTTGACTTCTTTACGCATTGTTGCCAATAAATCAATGCTACTTTGTGAGGTCAAATCAGATTGCATTTGCAAACAACTTAAATGTATCTTTAGACAAGATAATGATTGGGCAATTGAATCGTGTAATTCTCTTGCCATTGCCGAGCGTTCTTTCATTAATAAGTACTGTTTTTGTTGCTCTATTTGTTTATCAAGCATTATTGCAGTAGTCATTTGCTCGATAAGCCCTGTAACCAAATTTTCTTGCTCATCGCTAAGTGTTATGTCTGTTGGTTGAATAGCAAATAATATGCCATATTTTTCGCCATTGTCTTGTAGATACCAATAACGTTGAAATCCATTTTGTTGGTAAGACTTTGAGCCTATTAAACAGGCACAACAATTTGGATTTTGGCAATAGGGTAATTTGTGTTCGTTACCGTAACTAATTTGTTGATAATAGTCAGGATAATCTGATTCATAAAAGCGAATTTGAAATTGAGTCAGTGGCACAAGCTCTTCCAATTGACGTAATACGTTCAGAAAACGTTCACATAAGGGCTCTGATGTATGGAGCTGCTTGGTTGCTTGATATTGAAATGAGATGATTTTATTTGTTTGTTGCAACTTAGCTGTTTTTTCAGTAACACGTTCTTCAAGTAATAAATATTGTGATTCGATTTGATCGGACATGTTGTTTAATGCTAATCCTAATAAATCAAACTCATTTTTTATTGAGCGAACCGTAAAACGTTCACTAAAATTATGTTTTGAAATGGCTTCTGCCATGCTAATGAGTTTACGCCAAGGTATAAGAAGATAACGACGTAAATAGTAGAGTTGAGCAAGAAGAAATATCACAATAATTATGATAAATAATTGTTGTAATAAGGATATATAATGAATTTGACTTTCAGTTTTCTGATCAATTTTATGCACTAAATAATTGGCTCGGAAAACAAATTGCTCAATATCAGTTTTTATCTCATCAATTTTTTTTGCTTGTTGAATTTTTACCGTAGTGTGAGTTTCCCATTCATCCTTTAATTGATTGAATTCATCAATTAAATTATAACGTTTAAAAAGTGCTAAATGTTGTTTTGAGGAAGTTATATCGTTAAAAATATTCAATTGATAATCATCTTGTTTATTTAAAGGCACCTTCGATAAAAGTTGATAACTCTTCATGCGAATTAATCCTAATTGATTAATCATATAAGCACTACCTTTGGTGTCATTGGCTTCCTGAATAGATAATGATAATGCAACTAAGGCAATGGCACCTAAAAAAAACATTAGTAATGATAAACGATTAATAATAGAAGCATGATAGCGAGTTTTATTTTTGGTTATTTTAGCACTCAGCATATTATTATAATAAATTGATAGATAAATAATGATTTATCTATATTGTAACGTTAAAACGATATCTTGCTGATCTTTTTTGTAACTTTTTGCATTCTTTTAGTAAAGACTGCTTGCAACAAGGATAAATTTTGCGTAAAATTCACGCCCTATAAGATTAATCAATGCAGGCATATACGTTAAATCAGGAATGGTCTGCTTTTTATTGCGGAGTTAAGTATGTACGCAGTTTTCCAAAGTGGTGGCAAACAACACCGAGTTAGCGAAGGGCAAGTCGTTCGCTTGGAAAAAATTGAAGTCGAAACAGGCTCAGAAGTTGTTTTCGATAAAGTTTTAATGGTAGCAAATGGTGAAGACATCAAAGTTGGTGCTCCGTTTGTTGAAGGTGCAACAATTAAAGCAGAAATTGTTGAGCACGGTCGTGGCGATAAAGTGAAAATTGTTAAATTCCGTCGTCGTAAACACTATCGTAAACAACAAGGTCACCGTCAGTGGTTTACTGATGTGAAGATCACTGCAATCGCTTAATAGGAGTATCGAACAATGGCACATAAGAAGGCTGGTGGTTCATCACGCAATGGTCGTGATTCCCAGAGTAAACGTTTAGGTGTTAAACGTTATGGTTCTCAAGAAGTTCTTGCTGGCAATATTTTAGTTCGTCAACGTGGAACTCAATTTCACCCAGGCACTAATGTAGGTTGTGGTCGTGACCATACCTTATTTGCTTTAATTGATGGGCAAGTAAAATTTGAAGTTAAAGGACCTAAAAATCGTCGCTATGTTAGCGTTATTGCTAATAGCTAATTAAAAACGATTTAATAGTTATGGAAGCCTCACAGTTATTGTGGGGCTTTTTTCATTTCTTGAATGTATATTGTTTATTATGATAAAACAGCAGAATGTTAAATTAGGTTTTACGTTAGCCATGTTAACCGCAATTTTGTGGGGATTAGTACCGATTGCAATGAAATATGCATTGGTAGTTATTGATCCATTAACTTTGGCGTGGTCTCGGTTGGCAATTTCTGCTGTTGGTATTACGTTATGGTTAGCTTATAAAAAACAATTTCCTAATTTATTGATGTTTAAAAAACGTCGACGTTTTATCTTGCTCATGATCGCTGGATTTGGTTTACTCGGTAATTTTGCACTATTTGCAAGTGCAGTTCAGTACCTTTCAGCAACGACCTCCCAAGTTGTTGGTCAAGTGGGAATTGTGATATTTATGATTTCAAGCGCTTTTGTTTTTAAAGAGCGGTTGAGACCAACACAGATAATTGGTATTTCTGTATTGTTAATTGGTCTAGGACTATTTTTTAATAAAAATATTACTGTTCTTTTTGCTAATATGTCTACTTATGGCATTGGTGTCTGGCTGACTTTACTTGCTTCAATTTCATGGGCAGGTTATGCATTAGCCCAAAAAGTGTTATTACGGAAATTAGCTGCAGAGCAGCTACTTTGGTTAATTTATCTTATTTGTACTGTATTTTTATGGCCATTTGCATCGCCAACAAAAATAGCTAATGCCGATATAACTCAATTAGTTGCTATTATCTTTTGTGGTTTAAATACCATTATTGCTTATGGCGCATTAGTGATGGCAATGGAGCGTTGGCAAGCAGCACAAGTTAGTGCTATTACAACACTAACCCCATTGTTTGCATTAATTTTTTCAGATATGTTCGCTGTAATTTGGCCAGAAAAATTTGCTATGCAGTATTTAAATATTTTAGGTTATATTGGCGCAGTGTCAGTAGTTGCTGGTGCGATGTTTGCAACAATTGGGCATTATTTATGGCATCCAAGAAAAGGCTGGCTGATTAACCAGAAGAAAGAGGAAAAATAATGAAATTTGTAGATGAAGCTTCAATCCGAGTCGAGGCCGGTGATGGAGGTAATGGCTGTGTTGGTTTTCGTCGTGAAAAGTATATTCCAAAAGGCGGTCCTGATGGCGGTGATGGTGGTGATGGTGGCGATGTATTTTTTATTGCTGATGAGAATCTCAATACGTTGGTTGATTTTCAGTTTGAAAAGAACTATCGGGCTGAACGAGGTCAAAATGGACAAGGTTCTGATTGTACCGGTAAACGAGGAAAAGATATCACTGTTAAAGTGCCTGTAGGGACACGAATTACCGACAAATATACTGGTGAAGTTATTGGTGATTTAATTCATCACCAGCAAAAAGTATTGGTTGCTAAAGGTGGTTTTCATGGGCTTGGAAATGCTCGTTTTAAATCTTCAGTAAATCGCGCTCCAAGGCAAAAAACAGATGGTACACCGGGTGAAAAACGTGATGTTTTGTTAGAGTTATTATTGCTTGCTGATGTGGGTATGTTAGGGTTACCAAATGCCGGTAAGTCAACATTTATTCGCGCTGTTTCAGCGGCGAAGCCGAAAGTGGCGGACTATCCTTTTACAACATTAGTACCAAGTTTAGGCGTTGTCAGAATGGATAACGAACAAAGTTTTGTTGTTGCTGATATTCCTGGTTTGATTGAGGGGGCTTCAGAAGGTGCAGGGCTTGGTATTCGTTTTTTAAAGCATCTTGAGCGTTGTCGTGTTTTGGTCCATTTAATTGATATAGCCCCTTTTGATGGATCTGATCCTATTGAGAATGCAAAAGTAATTATCCAAGAGCTGCATCAGTATAGTGAAAAACTAGCAAATAAACCGCGTTGGTTAGTGTTTAACAAAGTGGATGTATTAGGTGAAGAAGAAAGTTTAAAGCGTGCTGCTGAAATTGCTAATGCATTAAATTGGGATGATAAATATTATACTATTTCTGCAATTAATCATGAGGGTGTTAAGACTTTGTGTTGGGATTTAATGAAATATATTAATGCTCATCCTCGCGAAATGGAACAGGAAGAGTCATCTTCTGAAAAAGTTGAGTTTATGTGGGATGATTATCATCAACAAGTGATAGATGAGACTTTTGACAGTGATTTTGATGACTGGGATGAGAGCAAAGAAGAAGGTGTTGAATTTATTTATCAAAAATAAAACTTTCATTGCATTTTAGTATTAATTTTTTCAATTACTAAATGTAGTTTCCTAAAAAGCAGGGCAAAGTCCTGCTCATTTCTATTATTTTTCAATTAAAGTATTTTTTATTTTGATGATATCTTTTAATGTTTTCTTTTATTTACTTAATTTAATGATATAAAAATGCTTGCTTTTATTAATGATAATGATTATCATTATTTTGCTATTTGATGGAAGATCGAAAGACTTCTCAAAAAGCATGACATTGCTCACATTGCTTCCAATGTTTGCCAGTTTAGGGATGCTAAGCTGGCTTTTTTATTTTTAAAGATATAAGGCATTTTTTCTAATGACAAGTTGATCGTCAATAACCATTTTCCAAACGCCATCTTCAAAATACGGCACTTTTGAAACCACAAAAACAGTATTCAGACCTGAAACACTAACTTTGAAATCGTTGCCAATAAATTCAAATATAGGAGCTTGGATTGTTTTTGAGACAGTATCTTTTTTGTATTTATAGTTAATTTTAGCATCAGATGTTATGGTGATAGCCATATATTCACCTTGCCATGTTCCAATATAACTTTTCTTTTCAGAAGGAATCGCTTTTAACCCATCACATGCAGTAATTAATGTTGCAACAATAGCCAATAAATAAAACTGTTTAATTTGTGAGATTATAAAATGCATTTGATAACTCCTTTAAATTTTGTTAAGGAAAAACTCACTGGGTAATATCAAATAAGATTAATAATGCTGCACTGCCGCCAAACTCTTTCGGTGCTTGATGAAAACAAATAATATCTGGATGTTGAGCTAACCACATAGGTATTTGTTTTTTTAAAATATTTTTACCATGCCCATACATGATGCAAGCACAATATGCTCTTTCCCTCAAACAAGCAGTGATTAGTGCTGCAATTTCTTTTTTGGCTTCTTGCTGAGTTAATCCATGTAAATCTAAAAAAAATTCTGGTTCGTAAAAACCACGACGCAACTTTTTGATTTCATAGGGATCAGCATCATTTCTACTATAACGAATGGGATCTTCATGTAATAAAGGCTGATAATCATCAGAAAAATAAAATTCAGTATTAATTTCTTCAGTCTGCTGTTTTTGTTTATCGATAGCTTTTTGAGCAGATTTTTTGGGTTTAAAGATAACAGTATCTTGTTTTAATTTTTTAGTATCTCCAATACTATTTTTAAACAATTTTATGTCATCATAGCTTAATTTAAATTTATCAGACATTAATTATCACTCAGGGTAAACCTTTTCTTTATATTCACATAAATCTTCAATTACACACGCACCGCATCGAGGTTTTCTAGCAACACATGTGTAACGCCCATGTAAAATTAACCAATGGTGGCAATTTATTTTATATGCTTTTGGCACGACCTTAAGTAATTTTTCTTCAACAGCTTCAACTGTTTTACCTGGAGCAAAACCAGTTCGATTGCTGACTCTGAATATATGAGTATCAACAGCAATGGTAGGCCAACCAAAAGCAGTGTTTAATACTACATTAGCGGTTTTTCGTCCAACGCCAGGAAGTTCAATAAGTGCATCGAAATTTTCTGGTACTTCTCCTTGGTATTTGTCGACTAAAATTTGACACGTTTTAATAATATTTTCTGCTTTGCTATTATAAAGACCAATTGTGCGTATATAGCTTTTTAACTTATCTACACCAAGCATCAAAATTTTTTCAGCAGTATTGGCAATAGCAAAAAGTGGTTTAGTTGCTTTATTTACGCTAACATCAGTCGCTTGCGCAGAAAGTACCACGGCAATAAGTAATTCAAATGGTGTTTGGTAAATAAGTTCTGTAGTTGGATCTTTAATATGATCTTTTAGTCTTTCTAAAATTTGAATTCGAGTTGTTTGTTTCACAAAGAATGATAATTAAAATAGGCATGCTTTGTATTATATACTTTATTTGTATGATTTACATTTGTTTAATTTAAAACTTATATTTTTCCTTATTTTAAAATTTGTTAATCAATTTAGCCATAATTTTTTTAAATATTCTTGTTTTATAATTGAAAGGCTATTTTAATTTCCTGCTTGTATATATTCATAGATCATCGTCTTTTTAGCATGTTGATTTTATGATAAGCTAGTTTACTATTTTATTTCTATAAACAGGGTTTTTTACAGATATGTCCTTACCAATGATTATCACCTTTTCTGTATATATTTTAGGCATGATTGCAATCGGTTTCTTTGCATTTCGATCAACACAAAATTTTGGTGATTATATTTTAGGTGGGCGTCGTATCGGTAGTGTTGTAACAGCACTTTCAGCTGGCGCATCAGATATGAGTGGTTGGCTATTAATGGGATTACCTGGTGCTGTTTTTTTGTTTGGTATCTCACAAAGTTGGATTGCAATAGGATTGATTATTGGCGCTTATTTAAATTGGTTACTCATTGCTGGGCGGTTACGCGTTTTTACTGAAATCAATCATAATTCATTAACTTTACCCGATTATTTTGCTCGTCGATTTGATGATAAAAGCTCACTTTTACGCATTATTTCAGCTGTCATTATTCTAATATTTTTTACTATTTATTGTGCTTCTGGTGTAGTTGCGGGCGCAAAGTTGTTTGAGAGTACATTTGGTATGAGCTATGGCTGGGCGATGTTAGCGGGTGCAGGTGCAACAATTGCCTATACGTTTATCGGTGGTTTTTTAGCAGTAAGCTGGACTGATACTATTCAAGCCAGTTTAATGATGTTTGCTCTCATTTTAACGCCAATTATGGTTATGGTGAATTCTGGTGGGCTTTCTGATGCATTGACATATATTGAATCGCTCAATTCAGATTATACTAATTTATTAGCTCATATGGATTTTATTGCCATTATTTCATTATTAGGTTGGGGGCTTGGATATTTTGGGCAACCTCATATTTTAGCCAGATTTATGGCTGCTGATTCACACGAAGTAATGAAAAATGCTCGACGGATTAGTATGACATGGATGATTTTGTGTTTAGTTGGAGCAATCACGGTTGGTTTTTTTGGTATAGCCTTTTTTGCTAATCATCCTGATTTAGCTTACTTGATTAACGATGGAAAGCATGAACGTATTTTTATTGAATTATCGAAATTACTTTTTAATCCTTGGATTGCCGGTGTTTTGTTGGCCGCCATTTTAGCGGCTGTCATGAGCACATTAAGTTGTCAGTTATTAGTTTGCTCAAGTGCTCTAACGGAAGATTTTTATCGTGCGTTTCTTAGACCAAAAGCAAAACAGAAGGAACTAGTTTGGGTTGGTCGTATAATGGTGCTACTAGTTTCAGTTATTGCTATTTTATTAGCTATTAACCCAAATAATAGTGTGCTTGATTTAGTGAGCCATGCTTGGGCTGGATTTGGGGCTGCGTTTGGTCCTATAATCGTATTTTCTGTTTTTTGGTCGCGTATGACACGTAATGGAGCACTAGCTGGAATGATAACGGGTACAGTAACTGTGTTGCTATGGATTAATTTTAATTGGTTTAATCTTTATTCTCTTATCCCTGGATTTTTATTTGCTTCTATAGCTATTATTATTTTTAGTCTTTTTGATAAAAAGCCAAACGAAATAGTAGCAGATCATTTTAAACAAGCGTATAAACGCTATCACAACAAAATAAATTAGAATAAATTTTATTTAAACTAGAATATAAATGTAATAAATTTAATAGGTAAAATATCATGACAAAAAATGTGATCAAACAACTACAAGAACGTGGGCTGATTGCTCAGCTTACTGATGAAAAAGCACTAATAGAACAAATTGAACAGAATCCTATTGCGCTTTATTGTGGTTTTGATCCTACTGCCGATAGTTTGCATCTTGGTCATTTAGTGCCATTACTTTGCTTAAAACGTTTTCAGTTAGCTGGTCATAAACCTGTTGCGCTTGTAGGGGGGGCAACAGGATTAATTGGTGATCCAAGTTTTAAAGCTGTTGAACGAAAACTTAATACTGAGGAAACAGTTATTGAGTGGAGTGAAAAGATTAAACAACAAGTATCACCATTTTTAGATTTTAATTGTGGTGAAAATTCAGCGATTGTGGCTAATAACTATGATTGGTTTAGCGGTATGAATGTGCTGACCTTTTTACGTGATGTCGGCAAGTATTTTTCAGTTAATTCGATGATCAATAAAGAGTCAGTGAAACAGCGTATTGATCGTGATGAGGTGGGTATTTCATTTACTGAATTTTCTTATAGCTTATTACAGTCTTATGATTTTGCCTGTTTAAATAAATCGCATGATGTTGTGTTACAAATTGGTGGTTCTGATCAGTGGGGGAATATTACCGCAGGTATTGATTTAACTCGTCGCTTACATCAAAAACAAGTTTATGGTTTGACTGTGCCGTTAATCACTAAATCAGATGGTACTAAATTTGGTAAAACAGAAAGTGGTGCAGTATGGCTTGATCCTAAAAAGACAAGTCCTTATAAATTCTATCAATTCTGGATAAATACTGCTGATGCTGATGTTTATCGATTCTTAAAATTTTTCACATTTATGCCTCTAAGTGAAATTGATGCATTGGAAGAAGAAGATAAAAATAGTGGTGTTGCACCACGAGCTCAATATGTACTAGCGGAACAAGTTACTCGCCTAGTTCATGGTGAAGAAGGGCTTGTTGCGGCAAAACGTATTACAGAAAGTCTATTCTCTGGCAAATTAACTGACTTATCTGAAGCTGATTTTGAGCAGTTAGCTCAAGATGGCATGCCAACATTAGTTGTTGAAAGTAATGTTGATTTACAACAAGCTATTGTTAATGCACAGTTTGCTCCGTCAAGAGGTCAGGCTAGAACGATGATCGAATCCAATGCTATTTCAATTAATGGTGAACGTAACACAACAACAGATTACCGTTTTTTAGATAGTGATAAGCTTTTTAATCGTTATACTTTGCTTCGTCGTGGTAAAAAATATTACTGCTTGTTAATTTGGAGTTAATCTAATGAAAAATATTTTATCGATTCAGTCTCATGTTGTATTTGGTCATGCAGGAAATAGTGCGGCAGTATTTCCTATGCGTCGTTTAGGTGTTAATGTTTGGCCTTTAAACACCGTACAATTTTCTAACCATACTCAATATCGCCAATGGACTGGAACGGTAATGTCAGCATCTCATTTAACAGAGATCGCAGATGGAATTAATCAAATTGATGAACTAAAACGTTGTGATGCGGTGTTAAGTGGCTATATGGGATCACCAGAGCAAGGCAATGCTATTATCGAGATTGTTAAAAAGGTAAAAGCTGTTAATCCAGATGCGATTTATTTTTGTGATCCTGTAATGGGGCATCCTGAAAAAGGTTGTTTTGTTGCGCCTGGTGTAGCAGAGTTTTTATGTAATACCGCTTTGCCAATGGCCGATATGATGGCACCGAATATTTTAGAACTTGAAGAACTAAATAGTAAACAACGTATCAATAATGTTGAAGAAGCAATATTAGCTTGTAGGGAATTATGTAAAAAAGGTCCAAAAGTAATTTTAGTTAAACATTTAAGCCGTGCAGGATATAAAAATGATCGTTTTGAAATGTTGCTTGTAACTAAAGACGAAGCTTGGCATATTGACCGACCATTAGTTGATTTTGGCGTAAGGCAGCCAGTTGGCGTTGGTGATATGACCAGTGGACTATTTTTAGCTAATATTTTACTAGGAAAAACATTGATTGAAGCTTTGGAACATACTACTTCTGCGGTATATGCGGTGATGCTTGAAACCTTAAAACAAAATGAATATGAATTACAATTAGTAGCAGCTCAAAATGAAATTGAGAAACCAACACAATGGTTTAATGCAAAAAAAATTGATTAATTTTATAAATATGTAAAAATGGTAATAGTGTAAATAGTTAGAATTAAAAAATGAGGGGATATGGAAGACGATATTTCGTTGGGTAGGATGCTTTCCACTTTAAGGGAGAATTTGGGATTAACCCAAGAAGATATTGCTTGTAAAATTCATGTAAGAAAAGCTGTGGTGGTAGATATTGAAAATGACCAGTTAGTTCATGCCCCTCTTGTTTTTATCAAAGGTTATATTCGATCTTATGCGGAAATTGTCGGATTATCTGTTGAAGAATATCAGCATCATCTTGATAGTTTAGCCAAGCAATATGTATCTAATTCAATTAAAAACCATGCAATAAAGTATAAAAAAAGTAAACGTGGTAAAATTAGTTTATTTGTTTTTCTTTGTGTGCTCGGTGTGATCTTGTATTATGTTACCAAAGAAAGTAAAAGTAATTATGTTGAAGTTAGCCACTATATATCCCCATCATTATTATCTAAACATGTTAACAGTTAGCAAATTTTCTTACTCTCATACAGACATTTGCATTAAATCTTGTTAAGATTGCTGGTCAGTTATTTTGTGAAATGATTAGGTGTGTGTTATGAATCATCAGGATTCACCAATTATTCGACGAGAATCTACCCGAATTTATGTCGGTAAGGTGCCTATTGGTGGTGGTGCTCCTATTTCAGTTCAATCAATGACAAATACGCGAACAGTGGACGTAGAAAAAACGGTTGCTCAAATTCATGCGCTTGAACGTGTGGGTGTGGATATAATTCGTGTTTCTGTTCCAACGATGGATGCTGCAGAAGCTTTTAAATATATTAAACAGCAAGCAAAAGTCCCGCTTATCGCTGATATTCATTTTGATTATCGCATTGCTTTAAAGGTTGCCGAATATAGCGTTGATTGTTTGAGAATCAACCCTGGTAATATTGGAAATGAGTCAAGAATTCGTGCTGTGGTTGATTGTGCTAAAGATAAAAATATTCCAATACGCATTGGTGTGAATTCTGGTTCACTTGAAAGAGATATTCAAGAAAAATATGGTGAGCCTACACCACAAGCGATTGTTGAATCGGCGATGCGTCATGTTGATATACTTGACCGACTTAATTTTGATCAGTTTAAAGTCAGTGTAAAAGCATCTGATGTGTTTACTGCCGTTGATGCTTATCGATTATTAGCTAAGCAAATAAAGCAACCATTACATCTAGGTATAACTGAAGCAGGCGGTATTCGGAACGGTGCTATTAAGTCGGCCATTGGATTGGGATTGTTGCTATCAGAAGGCATTGGCGATACACTTCGAGTTTCCTTAGCTGCCGATCCTATAGAAGAGGTAAAAGTTGGATTTGATATTTTAAAATCGCTGCGTATACGGTCTCGTGGTATTAATTTTATTGCATGCCCAACGTGTTCTCGCCAAGAGTTTGATGTGATTAATACAGTCAATATATTAGAACAGCGATTAGAAGATATAGTTATACCAATGGATGTATCAATTATTGGTTGTGTGGTTAACGGTCCAGGGGAGGCATTAGCTTCAACTATGGGGGTAGCTGGAGGTCACAATAAAAGTGGTTTTTATGAAGATGGTGTACGTATTGGTCGTATTGATAATGAACAAATGATTGATGAGTTAGAAGCTAAAATTCGAGCCAAGGCATTGATAATTAAAAATAGAATTGCAGCAACTGAATTATAATTTTATTAAATAGCGAACAAATAAATGACAGAGAAAAAAATCCAATCTATAAGGGGAATGAATGATTTACTCCCTACAAATAGCGCAAGTTGGCAACAGATTGAAAAAATTGTCAAAGGTGTGCTTAATAGCTATGGCTATAATGAAATCAGAACCCCAATTGTTGAAGACACTGCGTTATTTAAACGAGCTGTTGGCGAAGTCACCGATATTGTTGAAAAAGAGATGTATACTTTCAATGACCGTAATGATGAAAGCATCACTTTACGCCCTGAAATCACTGCTGGTTGCGTTCGTGCGGGTATTGAACATGGCCTTTTTTATAATCAAGAACAACGTCTTTGGTATTTAGGTCCTGCTTTTCGTTACGAAAAGCCGCAAAAAGGACGTTACCGTCAATTCCATCAATTTGGTGTCGAAATATTTGGGCTTGAAGGACCAAATATTGATGCTGAACTTATTTTATTAACAGCTCGTTTTTGGAAAGCGCTTGGTATTGAAGCGCATACTTCTCTTGAAATCAATTCAATTGGTTCGCTTGAAGCTAGAGCAAATTATCGAAATGCTTTAGTTACCTTTCTTGAACAACATAAAAATAAATTAGATGAAGATTGTTTACGTAGAATGTATACTAATCCATTACGTGTTCTTGATTCTAAAAATTCTACTGTTCAAGAGCTGTTAAACCAAGCTCCTAAATTGTTTGACTATTTAGATGAAGAATCTAAATTTCATTTTGAAGGCTTATGTCGTTTATTGGATAATGCAGGAATTAAATATAAAATTAATCAACGATTAGTTCGAGGATTAGATTATTATAATCGTACGGTTTTTGAGTGGGTAACAAGCAGTTTAGGTGCTCAAGGAACAGTTTGCGGTGGTGGTCGTTATGATGGTCTGGTTAGTCAGCTTGGTGGGCAGGCAACACCTGCAGTTGGTTTTGCTATGGGTGTTGAACGTTTGGTATTGTTAGTACAAGCAGTCAATCCAGCGTTCAATTGTGATAATTCAATTGATATTTACATGATTTCATCGGGTGATGAAAAAACCATATCTGTGACGCAATGTATTGCAGAACAACTACGAGATGGTTTACCTGATAAGCGAATTGTAACAAATTATGGCACGAGTAACTTCAAGAAACAATTTGCTAAAGCAGATAAATTAGGTGCAAAAATAGCTGTTATTATTGGTGAAAACGAAATTATTAATCAATCAGTAACAATAAAAAATTTGCAAATTGGCGAACAAATAGAAGTTTCACAAAAAGAGATTGTTAAAGCTTGTTTAGCAATGATAAAGAGCTAATGGAAGTAGGAGAGAAAAGTGAATCAATATTTATCGAGTAAAGAACAATTTTGGACATTAAATCAGTTTTTTGCTAAAACATGGAAAATAATTGTTGCGATTATAGTAATAGGTTTGATGGTCTTTTATGGTTGGAATTACTGGCAAACAAACCAAGTTGAGAAATCTAGAAAATTATCAGAATATTATGAACAATTAATTGCTAAGTTGGATAAAGAAAAACCTGATTCTGTGAATGAATTAGTTAACTTTGCTAAAAGCAATAACACTATTTATAGTGTATTTTCTGATTTGTATGCAGCAAAATTCTATGTTGAGGTACTAAATGATTATGCCGGAGCACAGATCCTATTAACAGATGCTTTAACAAAAACTGATGTTGAGTCTATTCAAGCAATTATTAATATTCGAATTGCCCGCTTGCAGTATCAGCAAGAGAAATATGAAGAAAGCTTAACCACATTAAATCATGTAACAGATGAAGCTTGGGGACCTGTTGTCAATGAAGTTCGTGGTGATGTTTATGTCAAAATGGCTCGTTATGCTGATGCTGTTGACGCTTATAATGTTGCTCTAAATTCACCAATAATGATAGGATTGGAAGCAAATATCAAAATGAAGCTGAATCAGGCAGAATATTTAAAAGCAAAACAGTTTGACGAACAAGGCGTAAACGATACAGCAGTTAAAGAAAAAGCAGAACAAGAGGTTCGGTTAAAGAATTCAGAGACAGAAGACAAAACAAATTAATTTATCCTGCTATAAGGGTCTATACAATGAAGTTATCAAAATATCTTTTTACTGGTGTTTTCATGTTTTCACTCGCTGGGTGCTCTTTATTCGGTGGAGAAGAAGAAGTGGTTCAGATTTCACCTTCACCAACAGTAAACAACCAATTTTATATTCAACAATTATGGCGTAATAGTACTTTAGGTAATACCCATATTTATTCGTTATTAGGACCTATTAATTATAATAATATTATTTATGTAGCTAGCCGTAGTGGGCAAGTTAAGGCTATTGATTCAACTACTGGCAATACTATATGGGATGTTGATATATCTGAAAGTACACTTTTTAGTAGTAAAACTGCATTATTATCTGGCGGTGTAAATGCGGATGATAAATATGTCTATGTGGGTAGTGAACGTGCCAGAGTTTATGCATTAGATCGTAGCAATGGTAAAGTTGTTTGGGAAAAAAACGTAAAGGGTGAAGTGCTTGCACGGCCCGTATCTTCTGAAAATAAATTGATTGTTTATACAGCAAATGGGACTGTGCAGGGTTTAAATCGCGATACTGGTGAAGAAATATGGGATATAAATCTTGAAGTGCCTGCTTTATCATTAAGAGGAAATTCAACGCCGACAATCGCACATGGTGCAGCAATTTTTGGTGATGATAATGGGCGAGTAAATGCTAACTTTATTAAGAATGGTCAATTGATTTGGCAGCAACGTATTTCTCAACCATCAGGTTCAACAGAAATTGCAAAAATAAATGATGTTGATGCTACCCCTGTAGTTGAAGGTAATTTGGTTTATTGTGTTGGTTATAATGGCTATGTTGTTGCTTTGGACTTAAGTAATGGACACATAGTATGGCGTAAACAATTAGGATCTACACATACGTTAGCGATAGATTCCCAAAGATTATTTTTAGTAGATCAAGATGATAACGTCCAAGCACTTTCGAAAAAAGATGGCACCATACTATGGACGCAATCGGGATTTTTACATCGCCAATTAACTGATCCTGTTATTTATGATAATTATATAGTTGTTGGTGATTTTCAGGGGTATCTTTACTTATTAAATATCGAAAATGGTGAGTTAGCTGCTAAAACACACGTAAGTAGTAGTGGATTATTATCAACACCATTAGTTGTGGACAATAAAATAATTGTTCAAGTCAAAAATGGCGATATTTATACTTTCATAAAGAATTAAATTAATTAGAGAATAAGCATGGTACCTGTTGTAGCATTAGTTGGTCGTCCAAATGTTGGTAAATCAACTTTATTTAATCGGTTAACAAGAACACGCGATGCGTTAGTTGCAGATTTTCCTGGATTAACGAGGGATCGTAAATATGGAAGAGCTGAAATAAAGGGCCATGAATATATTGTAATTGATACTGGCGGTATTGATGGAAGGGAAGATGGGATTGAAAGCTTTATGGCAGAACAATCCTTACAAGCTATTGAGGAAGCTGATATTGTCCTTTTTTTAGTCGATTCCAGAGCTGGTGCAATGCCTGCTGATCAAGCTATTGCTAAACATTTACGTTGCCGCCAAAAAGCTACTTTTTTAGTGGCTAATAAAATTGATGGAATTGATGCAGATACGGCAATTTCTGATTTCTACGGTTTAGGTTTAGGTGAAATTCATCCCATAGCTGCAAGTCATGGTCGAGGTGTCAGTTCGTTAATTGAAACTGTATTAGATCCTATTTTCCAATTTGGTAATCATGAAGAAAATAGTAATTTTGATAATAATCAACAAGTAAATGATTTAACTGAATTATGTGATGATTTTGTTGATGAAACAGAATCATTAATCAATCAACCTATCAAAGTTGCTATTGTTGGTCGTCCAAATGTTGGTAAGTCAACACTAACTAATCGAATTTTAGGTGAAGATCGAGTCGTTGTATATGATATGCCAGGGACTACTCGAGACAGTATCTATATACCAATGAATCGAGATGATCGCGAGTATATCTTGATTGATACAGCTGGTGTACGTAAACGTGGTAAAGTTACTGAAGCAGTTGAAAAATTTTCAGTTATTAAAACATTACAAGCAATTGAAGATGCTAATGTAGTTATTTTAGTTATTGATGCCAGAGAGGGTATATCCGATCAAGACTTATCATTGCTTGGTTTTATTATTAATAGTGGGCGCTCACTTGTAATAGCCGTTAACAAATGGGATGGTTTATCACAAGATATCAAAGAGCAAGTTAAAACGACATTAGATGATAGATTAGATTTTATTGATTTTGCCCGTGTGCATTTTATTTCTGCATTACATGGAAGTGGGGTGGGTAATTTATTTGATTCAATTCAAGAGGCTTATGATTGTGCCACTCGTCGAGTGAATACCGCACTGTTAACTAAAATTATGCAAATGGCACAAGAAGATCACCAACCTCCTTTGGTTCGTGGTCGGCGAGTAAAACTAAAATATGCACATGCTGGTGGCTATAATCCACCAATTGTAGTTATTCATGGTAATCAGGTGGAAGATTTACCCGATTCATATAAACGTTATTTAATGAATTATTTTAGACGTTCATTAAAAATCATGGGATCACCAATTCGAATTCAGTTTAAAGAAGGGTCTAACCCATTTGAAGGTAGAAAAAATACTTTAACTGCATCGCAGCAACGTAAACGTCGTCGATTAATGAAGCATGTAAGAGGGCGAAATTAATTTATGTCAGGAAAATTAATGAATGATTCTGGGAAAGAAGGCCTTTGTCCAAAATGTCATCATAAAATGAGTGTTGTTTCGCCACAGAATTTTAATTGTCCTTATTGCAAGCAACATTATCTTGAACAGTATATTTGTCCGACTTGTTTGCAAAAAGCTCAAATGATCAAAGGCTGTGGAGCGGTTAATTATATTTGTCCAACTGATGGTTTAATATCCAGCAGTAATGTGATATTTCATTATTTACCAGAATAGAAGCTTTATTTATATTAAAGCCATAAGAGGTTATTTTATGCGAATTATTTTATTAGGAGCACCAGGAGCAGGAAAGGGAACACAAGCACAATTTATTATGCAAAAATATGGTATTCCTCAAATTTCAACTGGTGATATGCTGCGAGCAGCAGTAAAAGTAGGTAGTCCACTTGGTTTACAAGCTAAGGAGTTAATGGATGCCGGTAAACTAGTTACCGATGAACTCGTTATTGCGTTAGTTAAAGAACGTATTACACAAAGCGATTGCGCTAATGGCTTTTTGCTAGATGGGTTTCCTCGCACGGTTCCACAAGCTGATGCAATGAAAACAGCTGGCATAAATGTTGACTATGTGCTTGAATTTGATGTACCAGACGCAGTGATTATTGATCGCATGAGTGGGCGCCGAATTCATGCTCCTTCAGGTCGTGTCTATCACATTCGCCATAATCCACCAAAGGTTGAAAATGTTGATGATGTGACAGGTGAACCACTTACTATTCGCAAAGATGATAACGAAGAAATAGTTCGTAAACGTCTTGTTGAATATCACGATCTAACTAAACCACTTATTAGTTATTATCAGCATGAAGCCAAAGAAAAGCATACAAAATATTTCCGTATTGATGGGACCATGCCTGTGGCTGACGTAACAAAAGAATTAGTTAAAATTTTAGGATAGTTTATTTTATTAAAAGAGCAAGGTCGTATTAGGTGCCTTGCTCTTTTTTATTTTAAATAGATTATTGTGTGACGATTTTAACTATCTGATGTACATTGAAAATAATATGATCAATATTAATGGGTAAATGTATTATTTTTTGTTGCACCAAATTTTTACTTCCTTTATCGTTAAGTTACAGCTAAGTGGTTGAGATTAGATGGCTATCTAATAAACAAGCATACCTAATATTGAGTAAACCATTATCTATCTGTTTTACGACTAGATAGATATTAAAAGAATAAGCACCCCTTATATATTCTTTGCTAGTTTCAAATTAAAAAAGAACGGCATAGTATTATGTGCGATTAAAAGCGTGGGAAGTAGTTTGGTAGGTAAGTATGGAAATAGGATGAGTTGTTTGCACTGAATGTATAGTCTGTATGAATAACAATATTTTCTGGGTTCATTTTAGAGCCTTAAATGCCAAAATAAAGCTCTATTTTTCAAGAAAATTTTAACAAAATAAATTTTTATAAGACCATTCTTACAATATCAATCTCTCCTAATTCTTTATAGAGATTTTCAACTTGACCAATATGCGTTGCATTAATCGTAATTGATACAGAATGATAGTTGCCTTTGCTACTTGGTTTTACTGAAGGTGTATAATCACCAGGAGCATGACGTTGAATAACGGTGACCACTTTATCAACCAATTCTGGTTTTGCCTCTCCCATTACCTTATAAGTAAAAGAACAAGGAAAATCTAATAATTCATTTAATTTTGTCTTCTGTTGCATAATATTAATTTTCTCGTTTAATCGATATATTATATTGCTATGATTGAATAGTTGATATATAGGCTCTTTGTTATTATTCAAGAGTAATTATGTATAAACTTTACTTCTTAAAGTAGATAATTTGAGCTATGAGGAGTAAAATTTATCAGAGTGGGATAAACACTATACTATTATTTTAAAAAGGGCAATATATCATGTTAGAACAGTCCAATAAAAAAGAACCTTTTGGTACATTGCTTGGTTATGCGCCAGGAGGTGTTGCAATTTATTCCTCTGATTATGAAAAATTAGATTCCATACAATATCCTGATGATGCTGCTTTTCGCAGTTATTCTGGTCATGAATATATGGGGTATAAATGGCAATGTGTTGAATTTGCACGACGATTTTTATTCTTAAATTATGGTATTGTTTTTACTGATGTTGGTATGGCTCATGAGATTTTTTCACTTCGCTTTTTAAGGCAAGTGCTAAATGAAGCCATTTTGCCTTTACAGGCATTTGCAAATGGAAGCAAAAAAAAGCCGGAAGCAGGTGCTTTACTTATATGGGATGATGGCGGTGTTTTTGATCGGACTGGGCATGTTGCTATTATCACAGATGTATTTGAGGATAAAATTCGAATTGCCGAACAGAATGTTATACATACTCGTTTACCTATAGGCCAGTATTGGACGCGAGAACTAGTAATGATAGCCACAGATACTGGCTATGAGTTGCAAGATACATTTGATGATACTATCATTCTTGGTTGGATGATCCAAACCGAAAATACTGAATATAGTTTACCTCAACCCAATGTTTCTAAATCATTATTTGCTATTCATAGAGCTCATATTGAAAATCAAGGTCAATTTGATAGTGATTGGCTTGATGCAAAAGATTCATTAGAAAATGCTTATATACAAGCAGCAGGACATGCGATTAGTCACGATGATCATTATCGTTATTTCACTATTTCAGAAAGTGCTGAACAAGAACTAATTCGTGCAACCAACGAATTACATTTAATGTATCTGCATGCAACAGATAAAGTATTAAAAGATGATAACTTATTGCTTAACTTTAATATTCCTGAAATCTTATGGCCAAGGTTGCGTCTTTCATGGCAACAACGCCGATATCAAATGATATCCGGGAGATTGGATTTTTGTATGGACAAGCGTGGTTTAAAGGTTTATGAATATAATGCTGATTCCGCTTCTTGCCACACTGAGGCTGGTCCCATTTTACAGAAATGGGCGATTCAAGCAGGTCTAACAAAGGGGACAAACCCAAGTAGTGGCTTGTTAAATTCGTTGGCTAACAGTTGGAAGCATAGTGATGCGCAAGCTTTTATTCATATTATGCAGGATAATGATAGTGAAGAGAATTATCATGCTTTATTTATGCAAAAAGCATTAACCCAAGCTGGCTTTAATAGCAAAATTTTACGTGGACTTAATGGACTAAAATGGGATAGACAAGGTCGATTAGTTGATGATGAAGGTAGACAAGTGACCTGCGTTTGGAAAACTTGGGCATGGGAAACTGTATTAGAGCAACTTCGTCAAGAAAGTGAAGCTCAAATAGCTGGATTACCTATTCGAACATGGCATCCTGAAAATTCAGTCAGATTGATTGATGTACTTTTACGACCAGAAGTAACAGTTTTCGAACCGTTATGGACAGTTATTCCAAGTAATAAGGCTATTTTACCGGTATTATGGTCTTTATTTCCTAATCATCGTTATTTATTAGAATCTACATTTGAACTCAATGAAAACTTAATAAAAAAAGGCTATGCGATAAAACCTATTGCTGGACGTCGTGGTAGTGATATTCAATTGGTAAGTAGTAAAGAACAGATTCTTGATAAAACAGTTGGAAGATTTGCAAAACAAGAAAATATCTATCAAGAATTATGGTGTTTGCCAAAAGTTGATGACTGCTATCTTCAGATATGCACATTTACTGTCGGTGGGCATTATGGTGGGTCTTGTTTGCGTTCTGATCATTCTTTGGTCATCAAAGGTGAAAGTGATATGCAGCCATTGCGAGTTCTAACTGATGAAGAGTTTTTAAAAGAATAAATATAGTTGTAGTTATTTTATCAATAATAGCTAAAATCTAATAATAGAAAGGATTATATGGACTAATAGGTTAGTGTGTTTTTTTACAATTCTAAGGACATCATGTGGGTAAAAAATACAATTCTTAGTTTAAACAAGAAGCTATTAATTTATCCTCACTAGTAGACAAAGTTATCGATAAATGGTTGATTAATAATTTAGATATAAATAACAAAAATATTTGTAATTAAATGTGTCAGAAGATAAATAATTAAACGCAACTAAAATATAATCTCTGTCTTGATGAATAGTATGGTAGATAAACCGATTAAGGCATTTTGGGGTAGCTACATATTAAAAATTATCTTTAATTTACGTAATAAAAACCCAGACATTATGTCTGGGTTTTTATTTTTTGTTAAATTGATAGTTAGAAATCTAAATTAGCAGCTTTAAGCGCATTTTCTTCAATGAATAATCGTCGAGGTTCAACTTCATCCCCCATTAGTGTTGTAAATAGCTGATCTGCTTCTATAGCATCTTTGATAGTCACCTGTAACATACGTCTGCTGGTTGGATCCATGGTAGTTTCCCACAATTGTTCAGGGTTCATTTCGCCTAGACCTTTATAACGTTGAATAGTCAATCCTCGACGTGATTCCTTAATTAACCAATCTACTGCTTCTTCAAAAGATTGAACTAATTGTTTACGTTCGCCACGCTGGATAAATGCACTTTCTTCTAGTAAGTCTTTGAGCTGTGCACCAAGGTGGCATATTTTGCGGTATTCATTGCTGTGAATAAATGCTTGATCCAATGTATAATTATTGTCAACACCATGCGTTTTGATTTTTATTACAGGTTGGTGCAACTGGGTATGTTCGTTGTAGCTAGTTGCATAGTTGTAACTGCTGCCATGTTGTTCTTTGTTTGTCAGCTTTTCGATAAGTGTTTTTGCCCAATTTTCGGCTAGTTGTTGATTTTGTAAAATACTTTCGTTTAATACATCATGATAAACCAATTCACAAAGCAATGCTTTAGGGTAGCGACGCTCCATTTTGGTGATAAGCTTTTCAACTTTTTGATATTCTGCAATCAATTGTTCTAATGCTTTACCAGCAAGTGCAGGGGCATGGTCGTTAACATGTAACGAGGCATCTTCAAGCGCTAAGGCAATTTGGAATTGCGTCATTGCATCATCATCTTTAATATATTGTTCCTGTTTGCCTTTTTTAACTTTATATAAAGGCGGTTGTGCAATATAAACATAGCCACGTTCGATGATTTCAGGCATTTGGCGATAAAAAAATGTTAATAATAAGGTGCGAATGTGCGAACCATCGACATCGGCATCGGTCATGATGATGATGCTGTGGTAACGCATTTTGTCTGGATTGTATTCATCACGACCAATTCCACAGCCAAGAGCGGTAATTAATGTTCCGACTTCTTGCGATGAGAGCATTTTGTCAAAACGAGCTTTTTCGACATTTAAAATTTTACCTTTAAGCGGTAAGATTGCTTGATTTTTGCGGTTGCGCCCTTGTTTTGCTGAGCCCCCTGCTGAGTCCCCTTCCACTAAGTACAGTTCAGAAAGCGCTGGATCTTTTTCTTGGCAATCAGCAAGTTTACCCGGCAAGCCACCTAAGTCTAATGCACCTTTGCGTCGTGTCATTTCACGTGCTTTGCGCGCAGCTTCACGCGCTCTTGCTGCGTCGATAATTTTGCCGACCACAATTTTTGCATCGGATGGATTCTCAAGCAGGTATTCGGCTAATTTTTCGCCCATAACCGATTCAACAGCTGATTTGACTTCTGATGAGACTAATTTGTCTTTGGTTTGTGACGAGAATTTAGGATCAGGCACTTTGACTGATACAACTGCAATTAAACCTTCTCGGGCATCGTCGCCAGTGGCGCTAATTTTAGCCTTTTTGCTGTATCCTTCCGCTTCCATGTAATTGTTTAATGTACGAGTCATGGCTCCACGAAAACCAGCTAGATGTGTTCCACCATCACGCTGAGGAATGTTATTAGTAAAGCAGTAGATATTTTCTTGATAACCATCATTCCACTGTAATGCTACTTCGACACCAATATCGTCTTTTTCGGTGCTAAAGTAAAAAACTTTAGGATGAATCGGGTTTTTATTTTTATTAAGATATTCAACAAAAGCCTGAATTCCACCTTCGTAATGATAATGCTCGCTTTTTCCTGTGCGTTCGTCAAGTAATTTTATTGATACCCCTGAGTTTAGGAAAGAGAGTTCACGAAGTCGTTTAGCAAGTATTTCGTAAGTAAATTCAATATTAGTAAATGTTTCAGGACTTGGCCAGAAGCGAACGTATGTACCTGATTCTGTGGTTTCACCAATGATGTTAAGAGGTGCTTGTGGTACACCTAAGTTATAAACTTGTTGATGAATTTTACCATCGCGATAAATAATAAGTTCTAATTTATCGGATAAGGCATTAACAACTGAAACCCCAACGCCATGCAATCCTCCAGAAACTTTATATGAGTTGTCATCGAATTTACCCCCTGCATGTAATACGGTCATGATAACTTCAGCCGCTGAAATACCTTCTTCTTCATGAATACCGGTTGGAATTCCGCGACCATCGTCACGTACAGAAACGGAGTTATCAGGGTGAATGGTTACTTCAATATGCTGGCAATAACCCGCTAATGCTTCATCAATGGCATTATCGACCACTTCGAAAACCATATGATGAAGTCCTGTTCCATCATCAGTATCACCAATATACATACCTGGACGTTTACGGACAGCATCAAGCCCTTTGAGTACTTTTATGCTAGAAGAATCATAAGAATTAGACATGGATTTCTCGACTTAATTGATTGTTTATATCATTCTGTATATTTGCGAAATTATACCAGATTTTATGTGAAAAATCTTATCATTTTCATCGATCATATGGGTAATTTGATCTTGGCTAACTGCGGTAATAAACACTTGTGAATTTGCTAATTTTAATCGCTTTGCTAGCAAATCACGTTTATTGTGGTCTAGCTCTGAAGCAAAATCATCAATCAAGTAAATACAAGATTGTGAATTTTGTTTTGAATAATATTCACCTTGAGACAAACGTAAAGCACACATCATTAGCTTTAGTTGCCCCCTGGATAAGAGATCTTCAACAGGTATATTATCAATACGTAATTTTATATCTGCTTTATGTGGTCCTAGGGTGGTGTAATTAAGGAGCTTATCGCGATCGTATTGTTTTTGTAGTTGTTCGGAGTAATTAATTCCACGCTCCCAACCTTGATAATATTGGCAATTAAGTTGATATTCGGGCAAAAAATCACGGCAAGTTTGAATAATTTCAGGAAAAATATGTTGTAAATAATCGGCTCGAATTTGGCTGATTTTTTCGGCAAGTGGGACAATTTCTTTGTCCCAATGTAATAATTGTTTATAATTATGAGATTGTTTTAAAAGTGCATTACGTTGTTTAAATAGGCGTTTTAAATTGTTCCATAAATGAACAAACTCAGGATAATGATGAAAACATCCCCAATCGATAAATGTACGGCGATATTTGGGGCCACCACTCAATAAATCAAATCCCTCAGGTGTCACTAATTGTATTGGTAATAATTTGGCTAAATCGGCTAATCGAAAGCCTTCGTCTCCATCTATTTTTATTTTATTTTCATTATTTCGTGATTTTGAAAGGCCTATTGAATGGGCTTGCTGATTAGTATTTTTGATCTCACTAAATAATACAAGCTCAGGTTGTTCATGCTGAATAATTCGATTTGATTGGGTGTGCCTAAATGCTCGTCCATGACCAAGCATATAGATGGCTTCAAGTAGGCTGGTTTTGCCACTGCCATTATCACCAACAATGAAGTTGAAATGCGGCGATAAAACAAGTTGCGCATAATCAATATTGCGAAAGTTGTGAACGTTGATGGTTGATAGAGTCATATACTGTCAATTATTCCGGCCGAAGCCGGAAAAGTTGAGTTAAATTTGATTATAAGCGCATAGGCATAACAACATAAGTTGCAGATTGGTCATTGATATCTTCAATTTGGACACTGGATGTTGCATCAGTTAATAATAGTTGTACGATATCGCATTTTAATGTATTTAATATGTCTAGTAGATAGGTCACATTAAAGCCAATTTCAAGTTCTGCAGATTCATATTTTACATCAATAACTTCTTCTGCCTCTTCTTGTTCTGGGTTATTGGCAGTAATTTTTATTTGGTTGTTATGTAGATGAAGTCTGATGCCACGAAATTTCTCATTGGATAAAATAGCCACGCGTAATAGCGCATTACGTAGCTCATCACAGGATACTTCAAGCGGCTTATCAGGATTGCGTGGTAATACTCTTTTGTAATCTGGAAATCTTCCGTCAATCAGTTTGGATGTAAAGGTAAAATCACCAAGGTTAACTCTAAAATTATTATTTCCAATTTGAATATTAACTGGATTCTCATTATCACCAACTAGTTTTGCAAGCTCAATTACTCCTTTTCTAGGTAAAATAACAGCACAAGAAGCAGTGATATTTTGACCAATTGGTTGAGCACAAACAGCCAATCGATGTCCATCTGTTGCCACAGATTTCAATAAACCATCCTCAATCTCAAATAACATACCATTTAAGTAATATCTAACATCTTGGTTAGCCATAGAAAATTGGACTGCATCGATAAGACGTTTGATCGTTTTTTGTGGAACAGAAAGATCGATGTCACTTTGCCAGTTTTCTAAGTTGGGGAAATCATTTGCGGGCAGTGTTGATAAAGAGAATTTGCTGCGCCCTGATTGAATCATTAATCGATTATCATCAAAAGTTATTGATATTTGGGCATTATTTGGAAGGTTTCGACAAATATCGAGAAACTTTCGTGCGGGCACTGTAGTTGCACCTGGTTCATTGGCCTCGGTTAAAGGCAAATGGGAAATCATTTCTATTTCGAGGTCAGTTCCTGTCATCGATAACGTGTTATCACTCACTTGTAGTAATAAATTTCCTAAAATAGGTAATGTTGGGCGGCTACTTAAAGGTGCACTAACAAGTTGCAGTGGTTTGATAAGTTTTTCGCGATCAATAATAAATTTCATAATGTTGATTCTTATTCAGGTTGATAATGTTCGAATTAAATTGGAATAATCCTCTTTAATATCATTGCTTTCTTCTTTCAATTCTGCGATCTTTCTACATGCATGTAATACAGTAGTATGATCTCTTCCACCAAAGCCATCACCTATTTCGGGAAGACTTTTATTGGTTAATTCTTTAGCTAATGCCATTGCGACTTGTCGTGGTCTTGCCACAGAACGGGAACGCCGTTTAGATAGCAAATCAGATATTTTGATTTTATAATACTCGGCAACAGTTTTTTGAATATTTTCAATCGTAATTAATTTTTCTTGTAAGGCAAGCAAATCTTTTAAAGCATCTTTAACAAAATCAATAGTAATTGATTTACCTGTAAAATTGGCATTAGCAATAACCCGATTAAGTGCACCTTCTAGTTCACGAACGTTGGAACGTAGACGTTTAGCAATAAAAAAAGCAACTTCTTCAGGTAATCTAATATTATTTTCTTCTGCTTTTTTCATTAAAATTGCGACCCGTGTTTCAAGTTCTGGTGGCTCAATAGCAATAGTTAGTCCCCAGCCGAAACGAGATTTTAGGCGATCTTCAACACCATCGATTTCTTTAGGGTAGCGATCGGATGTTAAAATGATTTGTTGGTTTCCTTCTAATAATGAATTAAAGGTGTGAAAAAATTCTTCTTGAGATCGTTCTTTATTTGCAAAGAATTGAATATCATCAATAAGTAATGCATCTACAGAGCGGTAGTAAATTTTGAATTCTTCGATAGCATTATTCTGTAAAGCTTTTACCATGTCCTGAACAAAACGTTCTGAATGCATGTAAACAACTTTGGCATTAGTTTTTATTTCCATTATTTGATTGCCGACTGCATGTAATAGATGTGTTTTACCTAAGCCAGTGGAGCCATATAAAAATAATGGGTTATAAGCTTTACCAGGATTTTCTGCTACTTGTTTGGCCGCAGCAACAGCTAGTTGGTTAGATTTACCTTCAACAAAACTATTAAAAGTATGTTTATTATTAATACCAGAATGATAGGTGTGATTATTATTACTTTCTTTAGTTATTTTCCATGCAGGCATAATGTCTGCTTTAGCGTGATTATGTTTTGCCTTTTTGTTAGTAGACAAAGTTGATCCAACTTCAAGATATAATTTAAGTGAATCATCATTAAAAAGTTTATTTAATAATTGAGATATAGTAGTTAAATATTTATTTTTAACCCAATCTAAAACAAACCTGTTGGGAGCATAAATATAGAGTTTATTATCAACCAGTTCCGCTTGTAAAGGGCGAATCCACAAGTTAAATTCCGTTGTAGGAAGTTCTTCTTGTAATTGGGAAATACATTCTTGCCATATAGCGGTAGGCACAAGCAACTCCTTTAGTTTTTATTATTAACAGCGAGCTAGTTATTATATCCCTTTTTGTGGGTAATTTATAGAACCATAATATATAATTTATTTTCTAACAGATTTAGCCAATAAAAAACCCGGATTACCCGGGTTTTTATGTTTACAAGTAAACAAAATTAGTGAGTTGTTTCTCTAATTTCTTGAACTTGTTGAAGATTACGTGCTTTAACTTCAATTTGTACACGACGATCTGGTGCTAAACATGCTTTTAAGTCAGCACCACGAAGGGTATTACATTTTTCACCAGTAACAGATTGAGATTTACCAACGCCACGAGCACTGATAATATCAGATGGAACACCCTTAGATACTAAGTAACTCATTACAGAATGAGCTCGTTTTTCTGACAGTTTTTGGTTATAGTTGTCTGAACCGATACGGTCAGTATGACCAATTACAACGATAGCCGTTTGAGTAGGATTTAGTTTAACAAGATCTGATAATAATTCATCTAATGCTTGACGACCTTTTTCTTTTAGATCAGCTTTTGCATAAGCAAATAAAACGTCAGCATTTAAATCATACACTCTCTCTTGAGTTTGAATTACAACTGGTGCAGGAGCAGCAACTGGTGAACCTAAGCGGTAAGTAATACCTAAGCTTAAAACACCTGCGTCAGGGGAGGCATCAGTTTTAGTATGAATATGATTAACATATTGATATTCTAAACGAGTAGATAAATCATCATTTAAGCGGTAATCCATACCTAAAGCAAATACTGGTGAAACATCAGTTTTTGTGCCACCACGACCAAAGTCTTCTTTAACATATCCGCCATTTTTCCATTTAGCAATAGTTACCATAGCACCTAATCGGCCATAAACATCTAAATCATCATTAATAAATGATAATGGGTAACTTAATTTACCAGTTAAAGACACGCCTTGAGCTGAAACTTTGCTATTACCCATGTCATGGTCTCTAGTATAACCAAAGCCATAATGATGAGCACTTCTTTTATATTTAGCTGAACCTAACCAGTCATAGCCTAATTCAAATGCTAAGTAAGGGTTAGCTTGGAAACCGATGAAACCACCACCAGCGATATTGCTATGATCAGATGTTTTTATAGAAGCAGATTCGTAAGCACGAACTTTATTTGCATCTAAATTATAAAAATCTGACCAACCTAATTTACCACCGACGTAAAAAGTATTTTCTTCATACGCTGCATTTGCTGCATTTGCCGTTAAGCTTGCAACTGCTACAGCTAGAGCTAATGTTGTTTTTTTCATTTTATTGCCTCAACTTAAATGTTGTTATAGACGTTGTTTATTTTCCTTTTTTTAAATTTCACTTTAAATTAAAGGAATGATTACTTATTGTTTTTGATTATGATACACATAATTTAGTGTGGATTATAGCATATATAATACGCAAATCTAGAACTAATGGCATTTAATGTAAAAAAAATTTACATAATATTTCCAATGATTTTATTAATAGCGATGTGAAAATCATTGATTGTATTAGATAAAGTGCTTGCCATAATAAAGAAATCGGCCTCAAGTCGCTTATCTGACTCATCCGTACTGATGTCTTCATTTTCATCTAAAATAATAGAATCAAATTTGATTCTTTTAAATGTTAGATCTGTATTGACGATAAAGCTAATACCTCTTTCATCAATAATTTTAATTTTAGTTATCCATTTCCCTGAATTAAAATGAACTAATATTTCATCGCTTGTAATTTCTTGATTTTTACAACTGATAATACCGTTCCCTTCAAGAGGATCTTTTAGCTCTGCCTGATCGCCTAAAATAAATGGAGGAAAACTTAATTTTTCTTTAACCCATGAGGTCATGACTTGTTCAAGTGGTTTGTCGATTGATAAGGGCGTTAATGCTAGCGAACCTAGTTCTTTACGTAAAATTGCTAGAATATCTTCAGATTGTTTAAAGCTACTGCAATCAATAATAATGCGTTTATTGTGCGTATCAATCCATAACCAATAATAATTATATTTACTAAATGCTCTAGGCATTAAATCTATCATTACTTCATCTTTTAGTATCGTTTTTTCATTCTTTGATAATTTTCTATTTAACAACTGCTCTTGTTTTTCAATTTTTTCTAATAATGCCTGTTTGATTACTGGTGACGGTAATATTTTTGTCTCTTTTTTGATGCGTAATAATAGATGCCCTTGCATATCGATAATAAAATCATCGTAATTTTTATCATGATAAGGTGATACCCAACCTATTTTTGTTGTATCTAAATTACCGCATGGAGTAAATAGATGTGATTTTAGTGCTTTTTCAATTGAATCTTTATCCAGTAGTGTATCGTTATTAAGTTGGTAAATAATGGCGTTTCTAAACCAAAGCATACTATTTTTCCTAAAGTTTTAATCTATGAAGTCGTTTTTAATTATTAGTAATATTACACATAATAAGTTATGTTGTTTTATCTCAATTTTATTTATCTCACTCAAAATTTATAAGAAATCCCCATATAAATTGATGTAACAGTACTATTATCAACCATGGGGCTTTTTGAGACATCACCAGTTAATTTATCGACATGGATTCCACCAAAAGTAGCAAAATGATTGTTTAACATATATTGCACTGCTATTTCGACATAAGGAGTAAATGTATTATCTGGATTAAAGTACTTTAATCCTGAACTATAAGATTCTTTATGCGATATGCCATAGTAATAATTATTATGTTTTTTATTTGCCCAATTTATGCCAATAGTTGGAACAATAATTAAACTCTCTTGTATAATTGGTAAACTGTAATCAGCATTGATTAAAATACTATTGCTTTCACCTAACATATCTTTGCCAACATTGCTAGAAAAACTTCCCCATTTTGTGTCAATTGAATATTCGATTTGAGCTAATAAGGTTGTATGACGTGACTTTAACTGTTTCAGTTGGTGGTTATTTGATTCATGGGGGGTAAATTCGTTAGATAGATAGCGAGTACCAATAGAAAAACTTTGATTGCCTTGTTTATAAGCATAGACGCCAGCAGACAGGTCATCGATAAAAAATAGACCATTATCATAATCAATATGAGGGATGGGGTAATAATTTGTACTGTAGCTTTTGTAGGGTGAATTCGATCTGCCGACACCAAAACCAATGGATGTGGGATTAGCTATTGCAATTTGGATAGATCCTAAAGCTAGGATTGATAAAATAAAAAGTTTATAAGCTGTTTTTTTCATTTTTTATGCCTATTTTATAAAAAGTGCTCTCCCGTTGCTAGTTATACAAATTTATTAGTGTGTATTTAACTGTTTTTATTGCCGTCACACAATTTATACATTAACTGTACATTGTAACAAACCAATTTCTTGAATAATAATGCCACATTTTATCATGTTTGAATATGGATTAGTGAGATAAATTATGAGTAAACCAACTTTAGAAATGATTAATAGTCGCCCTGATGATGCTACGCTATTGGCCGATGAAGCTAAATATTGTTCTTTTGGTGATACTGTGCATTATGTTGAGCCACCAAAAATCTTTGACGGTTGTGAAGGTAGCTATATGTATGACAAAGAAGGCAAAGCTTTCCTTGATTTACAAATGTGGTATTCCGCATGTAACTTTGGTTACGCTAATGAACGTTTAAACAATGTTCTCAAAAAGCAAATCGACACGTTACCACAATGTGCTAGCCAATATTTACATCCTACAAAAATTGAATTAGCCAAAACCATTGCTCAAGGTATGGAAAAGCGATTTGGTTACGAAGGTCGTGTACATTTCAATGTTGGTGGTTCTCAATGTATTGAAGACTCATTAAAATTAGTTCGTAATGCATCAGGTGGTAAATCATTAATGTTTGCTTTTCAAGGTGGATATCATGGACGAACTTTAGGGGCTTCATCAATCACATCAAGTTACCGTTATCGCCGTCGCTATGGTCATTTTGGTGATCGTGCGATGTTTGTTCCATTTCCATACCCATTCCGTCGTCCAAAAGGAATGACAGCAGAAGAGTATGGTGAGCATTTGGTTGCAGAATTTGCGCGCTTATTTGAAACCGAATATCATGGCGTTTGGGATCCAAAAGTTGGGCAAGCAGAATACGCTGCATTTTATGCTGAACCTTTACAAGCAACAGGTGGTTATATTGTTCCTCCTCGTAATTACTTTAAAGGTCTTAAGAAGGTTTTGGATCAGTATGGTATTTTATTAGTCGTCGACGAAATCCAAATGGGCTTTTATCGTACTGGTAAACTTTGGTCAATTGAACATTTTGATGTTAAGCCAGATGTTGTGGTTTTTGCTAAAGCATTAACTAATGGTCTTAACCCACTTGGTGGTTTATGGGCGCGTGAAGAATTAATTAACCCTGAAGTGTTCCCAGTTGGTTCAACACATTCAACATTTGCATCAAACCCATTAGGTACGGCAGTTGGTCTTGAAGTGTTGAAAATGACTTCTGAAACCGATTATGAAAAAATGGTTATGGATAGTGGTGCTTACTTCCTTGAAGGTTTAAAAACACTTGAGAAGAAACATAAAGAAATTGGTGAAGTTGATGGTTTAGGTTTGGCACTTCGTGCGGAAATTTGTACAGAAGATGGTTTTACAGCTAATAAAGCCTTAGTTGATAAAATGGTTGATATTGGCATGTCAGGTGATCTTGATTGGAAAGGCACCAAAATGGGCTTAGTACTTGACATCGGTGGTTACTATAAAAATGTGATTACTTTTGCACCATCATTACATATTTCTCGTCAAGAAATTGATCAGGGCATTGAACTTTTAGATCAATTAATTACGCGAGCGAAAAGAGAGCTTTAATTGCTTAATTCTCATCTTCCCGTCAATGTTTATTGGCGGGACTGCGTGTTACAGCCAATCATAGATTTAACGTTATGAAATACATCAACCAGTTAGAACCAAATGAATTAATAGAAAATTTTTTAAATCATCCTCCACAAGATTTTTCTGTATGGCTTAGTGAAGATGGTGTACCTATTTTTTCTGCTAAGTTTAATCTACTTACTACTGCGGATGATGATTTCAGTTATAAAGTTCAGAAACTTCCGTTTTATCATAAATGGCGGTGTTATTTACAGCCCAATACTTGTTTCGTCGGTGCTACTGTTTCGGAATATGCGTTATTAAATGATAATGTTGAAGCAAATCAATTAGCTGAAAATCTAAAAACGGCTTATGCTAAACGATATCCTTTTTTAATTGTTAAAGATATACCTATTGCATCACCTTTACTGTGTGAAAAAGATAATGACTATTCATTACGCCTTATTTCATCATTAAAAGCACAAGGCTTTATTGAAGTTGAAGGGCAAGCATTGGCTTGGGTACCGATTGATTTTAGTGATATAAGTGAAGTCTTTTCTCGTTTTTCTTATAGCCGGCGTAAAAATTTTAGACGAAAACTAAAATCACGTGAAAAATTAAATATTAATGTTTTGCATAGTGGTGATGATTGTTTTTTTAATGATACTGTTATAGATGAGTATTATCAATTGTACCTTAATGTTTATCAGCAAAGTGAAATACATTTTGACTTATTGACCAAACCGTTTTTCACCCAACTATTACAATGTAAAACCCAAAATGCGCATATAGTGACTTATTATCATGATGATAAATTGGTTGGGTATAATATTTGTTTTGTAGTTAATAATATGTTAGTTGATAAATATATTGGCATGGTTTATCCACAGGCAAGAGAACTTAATCTCTATTTTGTAAGTTGGTTTGTTAATCTTGAATATGCTTTGCAGCAAGGCTTTAGTCACTATATTGCAGGTTGGACTGATCCCGAAGTAAAAGCTTCGTTAGGTGCAAAATTTACCTTTACTAAACATCTTGTCTATATTCGCAATCCATTATTAAGGGGTGTATTGCGTAGATTCATTGGTTATTTTGAAAATGATAAGGAGAAAGTAGCATGACATGCCCTATTATTCTCGATTTTGATAGAAGTGTTGGTCAGATTTGTCATGCTAAAACGATTGATTTTACCCAGTGGCAAGACGCAATACGCTTTGGTTGTACTAAAAAGACGTTTAACCGATTTAACCATGTGTTACAGCAATTTTTACCAGAAAGCCATGGTACGGTACTCATGGGTAGTGGTGATTTTCATCATATTTCATTATTGCTTATTGAACGTTTAGCACAGCAATATTCTGCCGATAACCCGATTCAAGTCGTGATTTTTGATAATCACCCTGACAATATGCGCTATTTGTTCGGTATCCATTGTGGATCATGGGTAAGTTACGTGGCAAGTTTGCCTTTTGTGAGCCATGTACATGTACTTGGTATTACTTCTCATGATATTGGGATTACACATTGTTGGGAGAATCGATGGGCACCACTGCTTCATAAAAAGCTGACCTATTGGAGTTTAGATGTTAATGTTGCATGGGCTAAAAAAATGGGCTTAGGGCATGCTTTTAGGCATTTTATTACACCAGATGATCTTATTGCTAACTTCCTATCAGAACAATATCATAGCGCACAGCCTGTTTATATGTCGATTGATAAAGATGTATTGAGTGAAGAGGTAATTCACACCAACTGGGATCAAGGTAAATTACAAACTTATCATCTACTGGATACTATTTCTTCAATTAAATCTAGAATTATTGGCAGTGATATTACAGGTGAACTATCAATATGGCAGCCATCAAATTGGTTTAAGCGTTTTCTTAGCTCGCTTGATAAACAACCTACCATATCACCAAATGACCTTCACAATTGGCAGCAAGAGCAATATCAGCTTAATTTGACATTATTAAAGGCATTATCTGTATGAATTTTTGTAAAAAAGCTTCAGGAAAGTACGTGGTTAAGTATAAAAATCACCTACTTTCCTTGCTATATTGGAACTTAACGTTGAAGATCGTTTGGCTTTTGTTTAGATAATTTACTTTCTGCTAACGCTAAAAAGAAAATACCTGAAACAATTAATATTGCACCAATTAACTTGAATAATGTAATCGGTTCGTGAAATAGCCAGATTGAAACCACCATAACAGTTACAACTTCAAAGTGAGATGCCGCAAAAGCAGGGCCTACAGGAGCTTTTTTTAGTAAAGTCATCCAAGTAAAAAAAGTTAAAATATACCCCGCTATTGAGATATAAATCCATGGATTAGTAAATACACGAACTAGCCAATCAACGTTCATAGCCAATGGTGCTGCATGTATTGCAGTTAATTTAAAACTACACTGAGCAATGGTGTCAAAAAGCAGCAATACGGTAAATCCAATTATATAAAATCTGGCCATATTAAGATATCCCTACAAAAATAACGCCTGCGGTGATTAATAACATACCAATTAAGCGATAAATAGTGAGCAATTCTTTAAAAATCACTCGACCTACTAGCATGATAGTAATGATATTAAATGAAGCAAGTAATACGCCCTGCGAAAGGGGTACTAACGTTAAAAAGGCTAACCATAATAAAAATTCAGCTACATAAGCGATAATACCAACCCAAATCCACTTATTCTTAGCTAAATCCAACCAATAGTACCAACCATCGCGGTTATTGGGAGCAATGGCGGCAAATTTAAAAGCGACTTGCCCTAGTGTATCAAAACAGATATTACTAATCCAAAGTATAATAACTAATGGTGACATTATGCTTTTATTCCTTCTGCGATATTATCAAAGAATGATGCACACTCTTTGATTACTTCACGTCGTTGACTATCAATCGTAATTAAATGATAACTATCATTTAATACCACTAATTTTGTTGATCCTGATACCGATTTTTCAACTAATTTGGCATTGGTTTCTATATTTGCGATATCATCGTTGCCTGAATGCATAATTAAACAAGGTGAAGTAACTTTAGGTAATTGCTTACGCATGGCTTTTGCCAGTAACTGCATTTCGGCAAGTGCAGGAAATGGATTGCCTGCAAGCCCAGCTGAGGCTGCATCACCACTTAACATGCTTTCAGAAACGACAGCTCGAATACGTTCGTCTTTAAGTCCATAAGGTGGTTGTTCGATAAAAACTTTTTTTTGAAAAATACCTAATTTTTTAAAGTAAACGAGTAAGAAAAAAAGTTTTTTTGCCCAAAAAGGCATACTCCAACCATCGTAACAAAATGTGGGAGCTAAAACGCCAACACCTTTAATTTGTTCAGGTCTATCGGCAGCAAGTTTTAATGCAAGTAGTGCCCCCATTGATAATCCGGCAACAAAAATATTATCTACATGTTGTGCTAAATAATTTGCACCATCTTGTACGCTTTTATACCAATCTTGCCATGTTGTTTTGCACAGATCTTCTTCAGTACCACAATGCCCAGCTAATTGGATTGCATAAACAGTAAATCCAACTTTATTTAAACCATTAGCTAAAATCCGCATTTCATTAGGTGTACCAGTTAAACCATGAATCAATAGCACGCCGTTTTTATTACCTGGAAGAAAGTAAGATAAATCTTCAATTTTACTCATTAAAATTCCTTATTCTTTTACCATCATGACAGGAATAACCGCTTGTTGATCCTGTTTTAATGCCGTAGTTACATCTGCAAAATTAGTAATCTTACAATGTTCAATTCTATTTTTTTCACAATAGTTAACAAGTTTATCTTTAGCAAAAACAAAATCAACATTATGTGAAACACAATAATCTGACGTGCCATCACCCACATAAAGTATTTGTGGAAAATATTGCTGTTTTTTAACATGGTTACATTTGCAGTTACCACTCTGTTTTATACAATTTTTATTAGAATAAGGAAATTCAAGTCGCCAACTACGTTCATTGTCATGGAGTAATTTATTAGCAAAAATAGGCAAATGTTCAATGCCGTGACGTTTTAAAATGAACTGAATCGCATAATCTAATCCGTCACTTACCACATGAACAGGAATATTATTTTGTTCAGTATAATTGATAAATGACTTAAATGTTGGGTCAATTTCAATCTTTGATAAAACTTGGTTAAGCTCTTCTAAACTTGCGTCCATTAGGGAAATTTGCTTGCTCATACATTCTTGAGAGCCAATTTTGCCATTAATCCATAATTCTTCAAGCTCATCACAACCATCTTGGCCGAAATGGTCGAGTAACGTATCAGTAACATCTTTTATACTAATTGTGCCATCAAAATCACATAAGACAATTGGCGTGTGGTACTGTGTATAAGACGGATTAAAAAGCGAACCTGTTATTGATGAAAAAGTATTCATGTTGGATATAAAAATAGTCTATATAAAGATATTGGTGCAAATTTTCTCATACAGTGCCAATAAACTTTGTTGGCTCTTTGTATATATTTTGTAACGGGGAATAAATTGTCTGTATAATGAGACACTCTAAGTACAAGCCGTGGTAATTAAGAACAGATAATGAGTGAACGTATATTAATCATCGAAGATGATCAGCGGTTAGCCAATTTAATTCAAGTCTATCTTATTCGACAAGGATACCTTGTTGAATGGCATAATAGTGGTGCTGGTGCTGAAGAAAAGATTCAACAACTTAATCCTGATTTGGTGATATTAGATGTCATGTTACCTGAAAAAACAGGTTTTGATATTTGTCGAGATATTCGTACATGGTTTAGTAATTTTATACTGATTATGACAGCAAGCGAAGATAATATTGATGAAATTGTTGGGCTCGAATTGGGAGCGGATGATTATTTGGCAAAACCTGTTGAACCCAGATTATTACTTGCGCGAATACGAGCTTTATTACGGCGAAAGCAGATAGAAAGCGATAAAGACAACATAAAAGAACTTGTCATACCTCAAAATAATAAAACACTAATATTTGGTCAATTAGCCATAGATGGCGAAAATCGCAAAGTACTATTGCAAGAACACGAGATTGATTTAACCACTGCCGAATTTGATCTGCTTTGGATACTAGCCATTAATGCAGGAAGCATTTTGTCTCGAGATGATATTTTTTCACAAGTTCGTGGTATTGATTTTGATGGTAGTGATCGATCTATTGATGCTCGTGTTTCAAGACTTCGTCGTAAATTACTTGATGACCCAGATAATCCATCTCGCATCAAAACAGTGCGAGGAAAGGGCTATCTATTTATGCGAGAAGGAGAAAATCATTGAGTCAATTATTAGCCAAACCGCTATTTTTTAATCGCCGTATTGTATTTTATCTAGTTATTTTACTTTTATTGCAAAGTATTATTGCTTATGGCGCTTTATTGGTTTTTGATTCATTACCTTCATCATTAACAGATATACCTGATGATCATGTTGTGTTTCGTGAATCTCAACGGGGTACGGTAAACCTTATTCGTATGCAAATTAAAGAACATAAAGATCGACCCCTTCAAGAAGTGGTTAATGAATTGCAACCTTATTTTGGCTACCCTATCGAAGTGTTACCAATTAACACACCGTTACCTGATACTGTACTTAACGAGTTAAAAAAACTTGGTTTTTCTTATGATGGCGATAATGAGATTGTTTATATAGATTTAAAAGATGGCAATTTGCTTCAATTAGGCCCGATTGTAATGCGGGATATTTTAGCATCCAATACCATGTCGTTGACCATCTTTCTTGTTATTTGGGCTTTGTTTAGCGCTATTGTTTTTTTTATTTTAATTTATATGGCTTTTAGTGCAGTATGGAAGGATCTTGTTAATATTAGACAAACTGCCGAGCAGTTAGGACAAGGTAATTTAAAAGCCCGAACCGAAAATGTTAAAGGTTGGTTATTTAAACCGCTAGCAAATGTTTTAAATAATATGGGAACGCATATTGAACATCTAGTTGGTACCAATCAAACAATCTCTCATGCGATGGCTCATGAATTACGTACTCCTCTTGCCCGTATGCGATTTGAACTTAGTATGCTTGAAGAGTCAACCGATGAAAAAGAGAGATTTGTGCTACAAAAAGGCATGAGTGATGATATTAATGAACTTGAGACATTAATCAATGCTAGTTTAAATTACTTTAAAATGCAGCAAAGCAATGTTGAACTAAACTTTACTCATGTCTCACTAAAAGATTGGAGTGAAAAAGTTTGCCAATCCATAACATTATTTAAACCTAAAGGATTTGAGCTTGTTTGTAATAGTCAAGATGCACAGGCTTTTATTGATACCAATTTGGTTGAAACGATTATTAAAAATTTATTACTTAATGCATTTAAATATGCGACGCATAAAGCAATCTTAAACATTACTAAACAAGATAATCGTGTTATTTTAGAGATTGATGATGATGGAGCTGGCATTCCTTTTAATGCGCGAGAAAAAATATTTATGCCATTTGCAAGACTTGATACAAGCCGAACTCGGTCAACCGGAGGTTATGGTTTAGGTCTAGCATATGTAAAACTTATGGCAGAATTTCATGATGGTAAAGCTTTTGTGGTTACAAGTCCATTAGGTGGAGCAAGATTTGTGGTTTCATTAAAATCGGGAGATGAATAACGACAGTATTGATTGGTAAATACGGTCAAAGAATTATTGGTAACAAATTTATTTTATTGATGTTTTTATTGATATTTTTTTATTAACATCCTAGTTATATTGTGAAAAAATAATATCGTTTAACCAAACGCCAATTTTGTTGATACAAATAGCCTGCTTCCCATTTCAGAAATAACAAAAATTTGTTATATTCATCAACCAACACAAAAAGTAATGGCAAGCAAATATTCATAATTTGTTATTAATAAACATATCATCAGAGGTTTTTTATGAGCGGTTCACTACCGACAGAGACTGAAACTCGTCCAACTAACTTTATCCGTCAAATTATTGATGCGGATCTTGCAGCTGGCAAATATAAAACAACGCATACCCGTTTTCCACCTGAACCAAACGGCTATTTACATATTGGTCATGCTAAATCAATTTGTTTAAACTTTGGCATTGCACAAGACTATCAGGGTAAATGTAATCTACGTTTTGATGATACCAACCCAGCTAAAGAAGAAGTTGAATATGTTGAATCGATCAAACAAGATGTTCGTTGGTTAGGATTTGAATGGGATGGTGACATTTGCTATTCGTCTAATTATTTTGACCGATTATATGAATATGCCATTGAGCTTATCAAAAAAGGACTTGCTTATGTTGACGAGCTATCTGCTGATGAAATTCGCGAATATCGGGGCTCATTAACTCAACCTGGTAAAAACAGTCCTTATCGTGATCGTCCTATTGACGAGAACTTAGCCATGTTTGAGCAAATGAAAGCAGGTAAATTTGCTGAAGGAAAAGCCTGCCTAAGAGCTAAAATTGACATGGCATCACCATTTATTGTTATGCGTGATCCTGTGATATACCGTATTAAGTTTGCCGAGCATCACCAAACAGGTAATAAATGGTGCATTTACCCAATGTATGACTTTACGCATTGTATTTCTGATGCGATAGAAAACATCACACATTCACTCTGTACGCTTGAATTCCAAGACAATCGTCGTTTATACGACTGGGTATTAGATAATATCACAATCGATGCTCGCCCACATCAGTATGAATTTTCAAGATTAAATTTAGAGTATGCCATTACCTCTAAACGTAAGTTAAACCTATTAGTATCAGAAAAAATTGTCGATGGTTGGGACGATCCACGCATGCCAACAATATCGGGACTGCGTCGCCGTGGCTACACTCCAGCTTCGATTCGAGAATTTTGTCGCCGAATTGGTGTCACCAAGCAAGAAAACACCGTTGAAATGAGCACGCTTGAGTTTTGCATTCGTGAAGACTTGAACGAAAATGCACCTCGTGCAATGGCGGTGCTTGATCCTGTTAAGATCGTGATTGAAAACTTTTCAGATAATATTGACGAAATAATTAGTATGCCAAACCATCCAAATCGTCCTGAATTAGGCACGCGTGAAGCGACCCTCACTCGTGAAATTTATATCGATCGAGCCGATTTTAGAGAAGAAGCCAACAAAAACTACAAGCGCCTAGTGCTTGGTAAAGAAGTGCGGTTGCGTAATGCCTATGTAATTCGTGCTGATCGCGTTGAAAAAGATACAGAAGGCAATATCAAAACAATTTATTGTAACTATGATCCTACTACTTTAAATAAAAATCCTGAAGATGGTCGTAAAGTCAAAGGTGTGATTCATTGGGTTTCGGCTAAGTTTGCAAAATCAGCTGAAATTCGCCTTTATGATCGTTTATTTAATACGCCAAATCCAGGTGCTGCTGAGGACTTTTTATCAACAATTAATCCTAATTCATTAATTATTAAACAAGGTGTTGTTGAGCCAAGTTTACAAAAAGCTCAAGCGGGGCAAACCTACCAATTTGAACGAGAAGGTTATTTTTGTTTAGATAGCAAGTTTGCAACTGAAGGTAGGTTAGTGTTTAACCGAACTGTTGGTTTAAGGGATAGTTGGAGTGAATCTAAAACTTAATTAAAATAATTCGCCGAATAACAGTCGGCGAATTATTTTAAAACTTATTTTCACATAATGCGGTTGGTAGCTGTTTTAGCTGAACCCAAAAATAAAATAATAAAGGATTTATTTCGCACTATTAAAAATTATTCTTATGCAATTACAATCAAATTAAGCAGAAATCCACACACATTGTGTCAAAATACATTATGTGTTTTTATCTGCAATTTTTTTATTTGTCATATTATATAATTTCATATAAAAGCTTTTATTTATAGTTTGATGCTTAAATGTAAAGTTAGTAAAGCTTTTTAATATATTCAATAACTGTTTTTATGTAGGCACATGGTTTACTTTCTTTTATAATATTGTCTTATTTCTTCTCTATTTTTAGCTTAAAAAGAGTAATTTTCATGAAAATTTTAGCTGGCTGTTCTGCATTATCTCCATTTCGTATTAGTAAAATCTTATCTGCTTGTTGTAAAAAATCTATCCCTGTTATCAATATTGAAGCCCAATACCTGCATTTTGTTGATTTGGCAGGCGAATTGACGGCTGAACAACAGTTAACGTTAGATAAATTATTACAATACGGTCCAAAAACTGCACAAATCAATGTTAACCAAATAGCTAGCAAGCAACTCTTTTTAGTGACGCCAAGAGCGGGAACGATTTCGCCTTGGTCATCAAAAGCAACTGATATTGTGCATAACTGCGGTTTATCACAGATTCGCCGTATTGAGAGGGGGGTTGCTTATTATGTGCAAGTAAGTTCAGAATTAACCGATTGGCAAAAAAACGATTTTATAGCATTAATTCATGATCGCATGATGGAAGCGGTCTTTAGCCATGTTGAGCAAGCCGAGCAGTTATTTCATGTTGAATCACCTGCGCCAGTGACAATCATTGATTTATTAGATCAAGGTCGTAAGGCATTAGACGAGGCTAACCTTAAATTAGGTTTGGCGTTAGCATCTGATGAGATTGATTATTTAGTTGAGAACTTTAAAAAACTAAATCGTAATCCTACTGATATTGAACTTTATATGTTTGCACAAGCCAATTCTGAGCATTGTCGTCACAAGATTTTTAATGCCGATTGGGTTATTGATGGGGTAAAGCAGCCTAAATCACTGTTTAAGATGATCAAAAATACTTTTGAACACACTCCTGATTATGTTTCGTCCGCTTATAAAGATAATGCCGCAGTGATGGACGGTTCAATCGTTGGGCGCTTTTTTGCGGATAATGAGAATAAAACATATTGCTATCATCAAGAATATGCAGATATTTTAATGAAAGTTGAAACACATAATCATCCAACAGCTATATCACCTTGGCCGGGTGCGGCAACGGGGAGTGGTGGTGAAATTCGTGATGAAGGGGCAACTGGACGCGGTGCTAAACCTAAAGCGGGCTTAGTTGGGTTTTCAGTTTCTAATTTGCGTATTCCTAATTTTGAACAACCTTGGGAGCAAAATTTTGGTAAGCCAGATCGCATTGTGAGCGCTTTTGATATTATGATGGATGGTCCTTTAGGTGGTGCGGCGTTTAATAATGAATTTGGTCGTCCGGCTTTGTTAGGGTATTTCCGTACTTATGAAGAAAAGGTTAATAGCCATAATGGCGAGGAGCTTCGAGGTTATCATAAACCGATTATGTTAGCTGGTGGTATGGGTAATATTCGCCGTGAACATATCCAAAAAGGTGAGTTTCCAGCTGGCTCTAAACTGATTGTTTTAGGTGGCCCAGCGATGAATATTGGTTTAGGCGGTGGAGCGGCTTCGTCTATGGCGTCGGGTCAGTCTGATGCTGATTTGGATTTTGCTTCTGTTCAGCGTGATAATCCTGAAATGGAGCGCCGTTGTCAGGAAGTTATCGATCGCTGTTGGCAACTTGGTGAAGATAATCCTATCTTATTTATTCATGATGTTGGTGCGGGTGGTTTGTCTAATGCGATGCCTGAACTTGTTAGCGATGGTGGGTGTGGCGGTAAGTTTGAGCTTCGTAAAATACTTAGCGATGAACCAGGGATGTCACCACTAGAAGTTTGGTGTAATGAATCACAAGAACGTTATGTGCTTGCGATTCATCCCGATAAATTGGCATTATTTGCTGAACTTTGTCAGCGTGAGCGTGCACCTTATGCGGTGATTGGTCAGGCAACCGCCAATAAGGCGGTTACCTTGCATGATGAGCATTTTAATAATCATCCCATCGATTTGCCATTAGATGTGCTACTTGGTAAAACGCCTAAAATGCAACGCGATGTTAAAACTCACCAAGCACATGGTGATAATTTTTCAACTTCTGAAATTAATTTATATGATGCGGTCAAACGTATTCTACATTTGCCAACCGTTGCCGAAAAGACCTTTTTAATTACTATTGGCGATCGTTCAGTGACGGGTATGGTTGCTCGTGATCAAATGGTTGGGCCTTGGCAAGTACCTGTTGCTGATTGTGCTTTGACTACTGCAAGTTTGGATAGTTATTATGGTGAAGCTATGTCAATCGGTGAACGTGCGCCAGTTGCGTTACTTAATTTTGCCGCATCAGCAAGGCTTGCAGTTGGTGAGGCAATTACTAATATTGCCGCAACCAATATTGGTGATATCAAACGCATTAAGCTTTCAGCTAACTGGATGGCAGCGGCAGGGCATCCGGGCGAAGATGCTGGGCTTTATGAGGCCGTTAAAGCTATTGGTGAAGAGTTATGCCCAACTTTAGGGCTTGCTATTCCTGTTGGTAAAGATTCGATGTCCATGAAAACGACATGGCAACAAGATGGTGAGCAAAAAACCATGACTTCACCATTATCATTGGTAATTTCGGCATTTGCGCGTGTTGAAGATGTGCGTAAAACAGTGACACCACAATTGCGTACTGATCAGGATAATACATTATTGTTGGTTGATTTATCGAAAGGTCATCAAGCACTAGGAGCCACCGCACTTGCCCAAGTGTATCGTCATTTAGGCCAAAAAACAGCGGATGTTCATGATCCTAAAGAACTACTTGCTTTTTATAATGCGATTCAGGCTTTAGTAAACCAAAATGCTTTGCTTGCTTATCATGATCGTTCTGATGGTGGGCTGTTTGTGACATTGGCCGAAATGGCTTTTGCTGGACATTGTGGTGTTGATGTAGACATTACCTCGTTAGGTCATGATGTGATTGCTTCGTTATTTAATGAAGAATTAGGCGCGGTTATTCAAGTAGCTAGTAACCGTTTAGATGATGTGATGGCTTGCTTTAAGCAGTTTGGCTTATCCCATACGGTTCATGTGCTTGGTAATGCTAAAACTGGTCAACAAATTATTGTGCGTGATAACTCAGCTACGGTATACCGTGAATCACGCTTAACCTTGAGAACATGGTGGGCGCAAACGACATGGCAAATGCAACGCTTACGTGATAATCCTGAATGTGCAGATCAAGAACATCAAGCTAAACAAAATGAAGATGATCCAGGATTAAATGTGCACTTAACTTTTGATCTGCAAGCCGATATTGCAGCACCTTATATTGCTAAAGGAATAAGACCAAAAGTCGCGGTTTTACGTGAGCAAGGCGTTAATTCACACGTTGAAATGGCGGCAGCATTTGATAGAGCTGGCTTTGAAGCAATCGATGTACATATAACTGATTTACTTTCTGGTCGAATTACGCTTAGTCAATTTAGTACACTGGTTGCTTGTGGTGGCTTCTCTTATGGCGATGTTTTAGGAGCAGGTGAAGGTTGGGCCAAATCTATTTTATTTAATAAAAAAGTGCGTGATGAATTTGAACAATTCTTCCATCGCAAAGATACTTTATCGTTAGGGGTTTGTAACGGTTGTCAGATGATGTCGAATCTTAAAGATTTAATTCCGGGAGCGGATTTATGGCCTCGTTTTGTTCGCAATTTGTCAGAACGTTTTGAAGCTCGCTTTAGTTTAGTGCAAATTCAATCAAGTCCTTCGTTGCTATTTACTGATATGGCTGGTTCGCATATGCCAATTGCTGTTTCACACGGGGAAGGACGTGTTGAAGTGGGTGATGATGTTCATCTAAGCCGTTTAGAAGCATCAGGATTAATTGCCGTACGTTATATTGACCATTTTGGCAAAGTAACACAGCAATACCCTGCTAATCCAAATGGTTCGCCAAACGGTATTACTGCAGTGACATCTCAAGATGGGCGGGCAACTATTATGATGCCACATCCAGAACGGGTATTTAGAACAGTAACTAATTCATGGCATCCTGATAACTGGGGTGAAGATAGCCCTTGGATGAGAATATTTCGTAATGCTCGTAAGCAATTAGGTTAAATAAAACAAAGCTCGCCGACAATGGTGTCGGCGAATATGTTTATTTGTTGAGTAGTTTAAGCAGTAACTGAGTGCTTTTGTCTTTCGATAAGTGGCTGCGCTAAAACGTGCTCCATTTTTCGTAATAGCTCGTCTGTTTCTTCCCAGTTAATACATGCGTCAGTCACAGATACGCCATATTTAAAGTTTTCTGGTGGTTGCTCGGAAGGCTGATTTCCTTCAAATAAGTTACTTTCAATCATTACACCAATAATCGAATTATTGCCTTTTTCTATTTGCTCGATAATGGAATTAGCAACAATAGGTTGATTTCGATAATCTTTATTTGAATTCGCATGGCTACAGTCAACCATTAAGTTAGGTAACAATCCTGCCTTTTTCATTTGTGTTTCGCACAATGCGACATCTTCAGCATCATAATTTGGTGTTTTACCGCCACGCAAAATAACATGGCCGTGAGGATTGCCTGTTGTTTGTAAAACCGTTACTTGTCCTTGTTGGTTAATTCCTACAAAACGATGAGGCATAGAGGCTGATTTCATGGCATTAATTGCAACATCTAAACTGCCATCAGTTCCATTTTTAAAACCAACAGGCATTGAAAGTCCCGAGGCCATTTCTCGATGCGTTTGTGATTCAGTAGTTCTTGCCCCAATTGCAGACCAACTAATTAAATCGCCAATGTATTGTGGTGTGTTGGGATCTAGCGCTTCGGTTGCAATAGGTAAACCAATTTTAGCAATATCAAGCAGTAATTTACGTGCTTTTTTTAGGCCATGCTCAATATCAAATGAACTATCCATATGGGGGTCGTTTATCATACCTTTCCAACCAACTGTGGTTCTTGGTTTTTCAAAATAAACACGCATGACGATAAATAAGTGATCCTTAACTTCGTCTGATAGTTTTTTTAATTTATGCGCATACTCTATTGCCGCAACAGGATCATGAATAGAGCAAGGACCACAAACAATTAGTAAACGGTGATCTTGGCGTTCTAAAATATCTACAATGGCTTGTCTTGATGAGGCAATTTGTTTTTCAAGATCATGGGATAGCGGATAAAGCTTTTTTATCTCTTCAGGGGTAATTAGCATGTGTTCATCTCTAATTCGAATATTATTTAGTGTATCTTTTAACATTTCTGCTGTCCTTGTTAAAATCATTTAATTATTTTATATGTAAATTATGAATTACGTAGTTCTTTATTATGTAAACACAAAATTACATAATAGTAAATAAAATTTATACGATATCGTTATGATATCTTAAAATATTTATGAAATATAATTCAATATTATACAAATAAAGCTGTTTTATTTTATCAATATCTGTAAAATTGTATGTAAATAATTTTTTACACTAAAGTAATGATTAACAGCAACGTTTGTCAAAAAATTTTAGGTATTTATGCGTTTAAGTATAAAAATAACAATTTTAAAACCAATATTAAGTGTTCACTATTGAATTTAATACGATACTTTTATCAATACCATCTATCACATCAACATGCCCAATTTTCGTTGGTACAACCAGTCGTAATTGTCCAGATAGTACTTTTTTGTCTCGTAACATGTGTGGAAGGTAAGATTCAACCGGCATTTGTGTTGGTCTGCTAACAGGTAGTTTAGCGCGTATTAGCAAGTTTTTAATTCGATCAAGATCTGATTGTGTTAATTTACCAAGTGATTTGGCAGTTTGAGCAGCCATTAACATTCCCACGCTGACAGCTTCACCATGTAGCCAGCTTCCATAACCTAGCTCTGCTTCTATAGCATGGCCATACGTGTGGCCAAGGTTTAAAATTGCACGCATGTCTTGTTCTGTTTCGTCGGCTGCAACCACTTTTACTTTCAGTTCGCAACAGCGATAAATACAGTAACTAAGGGCATTACTGTCTAGGTTGAGTAAATCTTCAATATGCTGTTCTAACCAATTAAAAAATTCAGCATCTAAAATAATGCCATATTTTATAACTTCGGCAAGCCCTGCTGATAGCTCTCTTTGCGGTAAGGTTTTTAAGCAGTTGAGGTCAATAACCACCGCTTGTGGTTGGTAAAAGGCACCAATCATATTTTTACCGAGCAGATGGTTAATGGCTGTTTTACCACCAACGGATGAATCAACTTGGGAAAGTAGCGTGGTTGGTACTTGAATAAATTTAATTCCACGTTGATAAGCCGATGCTGCAAACCCAACAACATCCCCAATGACACCCCCGCCAAGAGCAATAAGGGTTGAGCTACGAGTATGGTTATTAGCAAGTAGAGCCGTAAGAATTGTGTTCCATGTTTCCATGGTTTTATACTGTTCACCATCTGGGACAACGACAGAATCAGTCTTTACACCGTGCTTTTCAAGCATATTAATCACTGTCTGCAAATAAAGTGGGGCGATTGTTTCATTTGTTGCAACGAGTACACGTTGACCTGCTTGAAGTTTAAAGTGTTCGAATTCGGTAAGGATATTTTCACCAATTGCGATTGGATAACTGCGTTTTGCTAACGCCACGTTTAATATTTTTTGCATATTAATTTCCAGACAGGTCCAAGCTGATTTATTGTTGCATGTTAGCGATAAAAGAGTAGCAGTGCAACTTAGAATCATTTAAACTTATCAACAATTTTGATTTATGATATTAAATTTTATATGTCTTTATCTATTGTTTTAGCACAAAAAAATTGGCGTGTGGGCGATATTGAAGGGAATGTTCAACAGATTATTGAATTGATAAATAGCCACTCATCCGATGATCTTATTATTTTTTCTGAACTTGCTTTGTGCGGTTATCCCCCTGAGGATTTAGTATTTCGATCTGATTTTAAAGATCGTTGTCAAAAGGCACTTGCTTTAATTGAGCAAGCCAGCAAACATTGTGCGGTTATTGTTGGGCATCCACATTGGCAAGATACGCAACTTTATAATGCATTGTCATTTTTTTGTGATGGAAAATTACTAGCTTGCTATCATAAACAGTTACTACCTAATTATAATGTATTTGATGAGAAGCGTTATTTTACTGCAGGTAGTCAAACGTGTGTTGTCAACTTTAAAGGTCAAAAGATTGGCTTGTTAATTTGTGAAGACCTTTGGCAAAATCAGCCAATTGATGATATTAAACATGCTCAAGTTGATTTTGTAGTTGCAATTAATGCTTCACCTTATGATTATGAAAAACAGCAACAGCGATATGATTTGGTTAAACATCATGCTAAACGCACAAGTTTACCAATTGTTTATGTCAACCAAATTGGGGGACAAGATGAGCTGGTATTTGATGGTGGTTCTTTCATTTGTAATGAACACGGTGAAATTATTTGTCAGCTAAAATCATTTGAAGAACAAGTTTCTTCTTTTGAATATGGTGTTAATCATCAGGCGATAATTGATAATAATGAAAATGATCAATTGGCTTCAGTTTATGATGCATTGGTACTTGCAACTCGCGATTATGTGACTAAAAATGGCTTTCAAGGTGCGGTTTTAGGTCTTTCTGGCGGGATTGATTCTGCACTAACACTGGCAATTGCTGTAGATGCTTTAGGTAAAGATAAAGTGCAAGCTGTGATGATGCCATTTCGTTATACAGCTGATATTAGTATTGCTGATGCTAAAGAAGAAGCAGAAATACTAGGGATTGAATTTGATATTGTTTCTATTGAACCGATGTTTGATGCGTTTATGTCATCGTTAAGTTCAATGTTTATTGGCTTGCTCAAAGATACTACCGAAGAAAATCTGCAAGCACGTTGTCGTGGTGTTATTTTAATGGCCATATCAAATAAGCGCCGAAGGTTGGTTCTTACAACCGGTAATAAGAGTGAGATGTCGGTCGGTTATGCAACACTTTATGGCGATATGGCAGGTGGTTTTGATGTGCTTAAAGATGTTCCTAAAACTATGGTATTTGCATTATCAAAATATCGAAATATGCGTTCTTATGTGATTCCTGAACGAGTAATAGCTCGCCCTCCTTCAGCAGAGCTAGCGCCGGATCAGAAAGATGAAGACAGCTTACCACCTTATGATATTTTAGATGGAATTTTGAAAGGTTATGTCGAACTAGATCTCTCCATTGAACAACTTGTTGCTCAAGGTTATGATGAAGTGACAATAAGGCGGGTTATTAAATTGGTTGATATCAATGAGTATAAACGTCGTCAATCTGCTGTCGGTCCGAAAATAACAACTCGTAATTTTGGCAAAGGTAGGCGTTATCCTATTACTTCTGCTTTTGGATTTAAAAATTGGTGATCTCGAATTAATTAAGGTGAATTGATATGAAAAAAATTGAAGCAATTATTAAACCATTTAAACTTGATGATATTCGAGAGGCACTTGCCGAGCAAGGTATTAGCGGAATGACAGTTACTGAGGTTAAAGGATTTGGTCGTCAAAAAGGGCATACTGAACTTTATCGTGGTGCGGAATATATGGTTGATTTTTTGCCGAAGGTCAAAATTGAGCTTATTGTCTCGGATGATATTTTAGAAACGTGTATTGAGGCCATTATGAAAACGGCACAAACAGGTAAAATCGGTGATGGTAAGATTTTTGTTTATAATGTTGAGCAAGTGATCCGTATTCGTACTGGCGAAATGGATGAATCGGCGATTTAATTCAATTTGTTATTGAATATCTGGTCTTTCTCTTTTTAATAATTCGGAACTTACAACACCTTGAATTGAACATATGAGAAGGGTCATATTTGCCCCCTTTTCAAGTAGTAATAATTTTTCAGTTGTATTTGGTGCTGGGACTGTTTTTACACCAATAACAGTCCCATTGTTATCATGCCAAACTTGAACATCCTCATTGATATTGCGAATTTTGGGATTCGCAATATAAAGTTGGTTATCTTCCATATTTTTCCATTTTAAGAAATTTAATGTATTTTTAATTTGTTTTATATCGTTATCAATAATAAATCCCCAAAAATAATACTTTCCGATCCTACCTAAATCCATAGCACTATCATAGTACCCTTTTATTGTTAAATCTTTATATTTAAAAGGGGTAGAAAAGTATAAGAAATTTTTAGAGGCATCAACACGGTTTGTTACTTGTATATAAGCCAAATTCTCATCGACAGTTTGGATATTGGTAAATTGTTGTAGTTCATCTTTATTATTATAAATAGTACTAAAAAAATTAGGATTACAAAGAACAAACGTTTCTATTAATGGTTGTTTATCGGCTAATGCCGTAAACGGGAAAAATAGGAAAAATACGCTCATAAAATTCTTTATCATAATAATGGTATAAAACGCAATGAATATTATTTAATTAACTAATACAGATTGTATAATTATTAAGTCAGAATAACAATAATTAAGCTGTTTTTCTTTTTTTGTTTACTGATAAAACATAAATTTAAGCTATGTTTTTACATTAATCTGTATTAATAATAAAAAATATATTTTTCAACTATTAATGATGTTGGTTTGTTTATTTATTATGGAATATAGATCCCATAATCATTAATTGATTGTAAAAATAGTTGGAGTATTGAAAAAAATAATATAGTTTAAATTTAACAGTAAGTTAATTAATAATTTAATATCAATGGAAATAAAATATGCAAGAGTCATTTGCACATCAAATATTAACAAAATTTACTACTTTTAATGATATTTCTACTAAAACTTTTTTTGGTGGCTTCAGTATAAGTAGTGGTACAATAATGTTCGGCTGGATTGGTAAAAACGGTTTTTATTTAAGAGGCCATTCATCTTATCGTTCTCTTTTTATTGAAGCAGGAATGCAACCATTAAGTGTATCATCAGGTGTTTCAACTAAACTACTTGATTATTATAAAGTTAATGATGATTGGTTGAATGATGAGGAAAAATTGCATTCCATAGCCAAAATGGTAATTGAGCATACTAAACAAGAACTATACGAAAAAAATGAAATTAAAAAAAAGCGAATAAAAGAATTGCCAAACATGACATTATCATTAGAGCGATTATTATGTAGTGTTGGAATTAAAGATGTTGAAACGTTGGAGAAAAAAGGATATTTGGAATCTTATTATATGATTAAAAGTAAAAAAGAGGAAATTTCAATTAATGTATTATTTAGCTTATATGGTTCATTACATAGACGTCATGTTGCTTCTTTATCAAAAACAATTAAAAATGAAATTAAGTTTGAATATCAACATTTTTTAGAGCAGATCGCTAATAGCTCCTAAGAGGAGCTATTAAGATTAGATGGAGTCATTATGTTAAATAATGGTTCCATTAACAATTATATCGTAACAGTCATTTCGAAATGATCTATTTTTAGATAACTATCTTCTGGTTAAGTGCACTATTGAGCTATTTTTTAATTAGAAGATCGCCTACGAGGAGTGCGTCTAAAAGCTTTCGGTGCAGGTAAATCAACTAATAATGCCGACGGATCATATTGGCTAACTGGTATTGCATGATCAATTGCTTTTTCAATAGCAGGCAAATTTTGTGAGTAACGTTCGCAAGCTAGTGAAATAGAATAACCTTCTGCACCAGCTCGCCCAGTTCGTCCGATTCGATGCCGATAGTCATCGCAATCATCAGGAAGATCGTAATTAAAAACATGAGTAACATTAGGTATATGTAACCCTCGAGCTGCAACATCGGTGGCAACTAAAATATCAAGATCACCTTGAGTAAATTGTTCTAAAATGAATAAACGTTTTTTCTGAGCGATATCACCGGTTAATAACCCAACTCGATGCCCATCAGCGACAAGGTGTCGCCAAATTTTTTCACAAGCTATTTTTGTGTTAGCAAAAACGATGCAGCGATCAGGCCATTCTTCTTCTATAAGTGTTTGTAATAAAGCTAATTTATCTTCATTGGATGGGAAGAATAATTCTTCTTTAATACGGTGGCCGATTTTTTGCTCAGGTTCAACCTCTACATACTGTGGATTATTCATATGTTCAAATGCAAGTTCACGCACATTATGTGTCAGCGTTGCAGAAAATAGCATGGTTAACCGTTTTTGTGGTGTAGTCATATGTTTGAAAATCCAGCGAACATCACGAATAAATCCTAAATCAAACATACGGTCTGCTTCGTCTAATACTACAACTTGAATTGCTTTTAAGTTAATGTAATTTTGTTTCGTATAGTCAATTAACCGCCCTGTCGTTGCAATCAAAATATCCACACCTGCTGATAACATTTTTAATTGTTTGTCATAACCATCACCACCGAAAGCTAATCCTAATTTTAGCCCAGTTTCTTCAGATAATAGCTCTGCGTCATTGTAGATCTGTACAACGAGTTCACGTGTTGGGGCAATAATTATTGCTCTTGGTTGATTGGTTTTATGATCCGGTAAAGGTTCATGATTCAATAAGTAATTAAATGTTGATGCTAAAAAAGCTAGAGTTTTGCCTGTTCCTGTTTGTCCTTGCCCCGCAATATCAATGCCCTTTGAGGTTAAGGGCAAAGTTTTTTCTTGAATTGGCGTACAATATACAAAACCCTTTTTTTCAAGTGCTTTTATCACCAAAGGATCAAGAGAAAATTGATTAAAAGTTGTTTTGGTAAGGTATGATTGGATCATTGTTATCAAAAATAATTATCAGAATTGTCAAATTATAACATATTAAATGGAGTCATATCACCAATAATTATGCCCTATTATAATAATTACTAGCAGAGTACCCTAAAATAACCTAACATTAGCCAATAAAATATATTTGGAGATAATAAGCATGTGTAATAATATTGTTTCAATTTCTGAAACTAATTTTGATAGTGTTATCAATGATACAACAAGACCTGTACTAGTTGATTTTTGGGCTGAATGGTGTGGTCCTTGTAAAATGGTTGCGCCTATTTTAGAAGAAGTAGCGCAGGAATATTGCGATAAAATTGTCATCGCTAAATTAAATGTTCAAGAGAATCCAAATATAGCCCCCAAATTTGGTATAAGGGGAATTCCTACTTTATTAATTTTTAAAAATGGTAAGGTTGTTGCAACTCAAGTTGGTGCACTTTCTAAAACTCAACTTATAAGTTTTATTGACGCACAATTATAATAGGTTATTTTATTTAATCATTGTTATTAAGAAAAAGAGTAATTGAAAGAAATTACTCTTTCCCCATTTTATGTGATTTGTCCTTTATATTTAGCTTAATATTTACAAATTTTAAAAAAACAAACTTAATTTATTATAGACATATTATTGTTTTTAGTGTAAATTGCTAACCTCTTACGAAGACCCCTTTCAACAATTCATTGTTTTTCTTGATAAAGTGGTGAAAATTCTATACTCAGATATTTAGTTATCATTAAAAGCTTCATAATTAAGTGAATTCGTGTGTTGTAAGAAAGAGAATTTTCAATGAGTAAATGAAACAAATAGACAAAAATAATATTAATTGCAAACATATCTAATTTATCCTCAAGAATTTTTAAAATTATGAATTTAACTGAATTAAAAAACACATCTGTTTCCGAGCTTGTAATGCTTGGTGAAAAAACAATGGGACTAGAAAATCTAGCACGCCTTAGAAAACAAGACATTATTTTTGCAATCTTGAAGCAACATGCCAAAAGTGGTGAAGATATTTTCGGTGATGGTGTTCTTGAAATTTTGCAAGATGGATTTGGTTTTTTGCGTTCAGCTGATAGCTCGTATTTAGCTGGCCCAGATGATATTTATGTCTCACCTAGCCAAATTCGCCGGTTTAATTTAAGGACTGGAGATACTATAGCAGGTAAAATTCGCCCTCCGAAAGAAGGGGAACGTTATTTTGCTTTGTTAAAAGTGAATGAAGTTAATCACGATAAACCAGAAGACGCCCGTAATAAAATTCTTTTCGAAAACTTAACTCCACTTCATCCAAATTCTCGTTTACGAATGGAACGAGGTAACGGTTCTACCGAAGATATCACCGCAAGAGTTCTTGATTTAGCATCACCAATTGGTAAAGGTCAACGTGGTTTAATAGTTGCTCCACCTAAAGCGGGTAAAACAATGCTTTTGCAAAATATTGCACAAAGTTTAGCGGTCAATCATCCGGAATGTGAATTGGTTGTATTAATGATTGATGAGCGCCCAGAAGAAGTGACTGAAATGCAGCGTTTAGTTAAAGGTGAAGTTGTCGCTTCGACATTCGATGAGCCAGCAGCAAGACACGTTCAAGTTGCTGAAATGGTCATTGAACGGGCAAAACGTTTGGTTGAACATAAAAAAGATGTGATTATTTTATTGGATTCGATTACACGTTTGGCGCGTGCATACAATACGGTTGTTCCTTCATCTGGTAAAGTGTTGACTGGTGGTGTAGATGCGAATGCATTGCATCGTCCGAAACGTTTTTTTGGTGCGGCGCGTAATGTAGAAGAAGGCGGGAGTTTAACTATTATAGCAACTGCGTTGATTGATACTGGTTCTAAAATGGATGAAGTTATTTATGAAGAGTTTAAAGGTACTGGAAATATGGAAGTTCATTTATCTCGTAAAATTGCTGAACGTCGTGTGTTCCCTGCCATTGACTTTAACCGCTCAGGTACGCGAAAAGAAGATCTAATGACTTCACCTGATGAACTCCAAAAAATGTGGATTTTACGTAAGATTCTTAATCCAATGGGTGAGATTGATGCGATGGAATTTTTAATCGATAAACTTGCCATGACTAAAACTAATGATGATTTTTTTGAAATGATGAAACGTTCATGATTTATTCAGTTGATGGTAAATATCATTAAAGTCATGAAAAAGAGCCGTATTGTATTCTGATACGGCTTTTTTTATGGCAAAATATAGCGTAATTTATAAAACTTAATTAAGTTTTAGGTGTTGTTAAAACCTTATGGTTAAGGTTATAGAGGTTTAATAAAGGAGCCAAATCATGTCAAAACAACAAATCGGTGTTATTGGAATGGCAGTTATGGGGCGAAATCTCGCGCTCAATATTGAAAGTCGTGGATTTTCTGTTGCTATTTATAATCGCTCTAAAGATAAAACAGAACAAGTCATGACTGAACATTCTGATAAGAAATTGGTTCCTTATTATACAATTGAAGATTTTGTCAATTCTTTAGAAAAACCACGCCGTATCCTGATTATGGTGCAAGCAGGTAAAGGTACTGATGCAGTAATTGATGAGTTGCGTCCACTTTTAGATAAAGGTGATATTATTATCGATGGTGGGAATGCCTATTTTGAAGATACAATTCGTCGTAACAAAACATTGTTAGCAGAAGGATTTAACTTTATTGGTACTGGTGTTTCAGGTGGCGAAGAGGGAGCGCTAAAAGGTCCATCAATTATGCCTGGTGGGCAAAAAGAGGCTTATGAATTAGTTGCCCCAATATTAGAGAAGATTGCAGCTAAGGCTAATGGCGAGCCTTGTGTTGCTTATATAGGTCCAAATGGCGCTGGTCATTATGTAAAAATGGCTCATAACGGCATTGAGTATGGCGATATGCAACTGATAGCTGAAAGCTATTCGGTATTAAAACATGCTGTTGGTTTAACTAATGATGAACTTGCTGAGGTGTTTACAGATTGGAATAAAGGCGAGTTAGACAGTTATTTAATCGAAATTACCGCTGATATCTTTAAGCATAAAGACGAAAACGGTAATTATTTAATTGATGTGATTTTAGATGCGGCAGGCAATAAAGGTACAGGTAAATGGACCAGCCAAAGTGCTTTAGATTTGGGTGAGCCTTTATCTTTAATCACTGAGTCTGTATTTGCTCGTTATCTATCAGCAATTAAAGATCAGCGAGTTGCGGCGGCAAAAGTGTTAAAAGGTCCTCAAAAAGCGCCTTATAGTGGTGATAAGCAGGAGCTTATAGAAAAAGTCCGTAAAGCACTTTATATGGGTAAAATTATCTCTTATGCACAAGGTTTTTCACAGCTAAAAGCCGCTTCACATAAATATCAATGGAATTTAAATTATGGTGAAATAGCTAAGATTTTTAGAGCAGGGTGTATAATCCGTGCACAGTTTCTTCAAAAAATTACCGACGCTTATGCTGATAATAATGAGATTGATAATCTGCTATTAGCACCATATTTTAATCAAACGGTCGAAGCCTACCAACAATCATTGCGTGATGTGGTATCTTTAGCGGTACAACAAGGTATTGCTGTTCCAACACTTTCAGCAGCGATTGCTTATTATGATAGTTATCGATCAGCGGTATTACCAGCTAATTTGATTCAAGCACAACGAGATTATTTTGGTGCTCATACCTATGAGCGTATTGATAAAGAAGGTGTGTTCCATACGGATTGGCTAAATATTGAATCATAATTTAGTTGATTAATAATCTTATTTAGATATACAAAAGCGCAAGTAAGCTTTGTGCTTTTGTTTATTTGTTTATTTGTTTATTTGTTTATTTGTTTATTTAGTGAATTTATTTCTTCTTTTCCTGTCTTATACATCATTATTTCATAAATGCTTGTCATTATTGACTTTGAATTTGTCAAGCCATTTTATTTATTAAAAAATCTAGAAAAACACTATATATGGTGTATAATCTAAAAATAGATACTATATATAGTGCTATCTGGGCGGTGTGAAAACTCGGTTTTATATCATAAAAGAGTAATAAGCACATGTATATTTTTATTGATATAAAGCCTATGCCAATTGCTAATTATTAATGAATATTGAGGAAATGTATGCCTGTAGTAATAAAACGAGATGGTTGTCAAACTGCATTTAATGAGGCTCGAATAAAAGATGCAATTGTCAAAGCAGCTGTGGCGGCGAATGTTCATGATCCAGATTATTGTGCAGCGGTTGCTCGTGTTATTACTAATCAAATGAGTGATCGTGAAAGTGTTGATATCAACGAAATTCAAAATGCAGTTGAAAATCAGTTAATGTCAGGTCCTTATAAAAAATTAGCAAGAATTTATATTGAGTATCGTCATGATCGTGATCGTGCTCGTGAAGAACGTAGCCGACTAAATCAAGATATTCGCGGACTAATTGAGCAAAGCAATGTTGCTATTTTAAATGAAAATGCTAATAAAGATAGTAAGGTGATCCCAACTCAGCGTGATTTACTAGCGGGTATTGTAGCAAGGCATTATGCTAAACAATATTTATTGCCTAAAGATATTTCACGCGCTCACGATTGCGGTGAGATCCATTATCATGACTTAGATTATGCACCGTTTTTTCCAATGTTTAACTGTATGTTGATTGATTTAGACGGAATGCTAACTAATGGTTTTAAAATGGGTAATGCTGAAATTGAGCCTCCAAAATCAATTGCAACAGCAACTGCGGTAACTGCACAAATTATTGCACAAGTGGCTAGTCATATTTATGGTGGCTCGACCATTAATCGTATCGATGAGGTTTTAGCAAAGTTTGTTACCATTAGTTATAACAAACACAAACAAGTGGCTGAAGAGTGGAATATTCCGAATCCAGAAGCTTATGCGAAAAGTCGTACTCAAAAAGAGTGTTATGATGCATTTCAATCTCTTGAATATGAAGTAAACACTTTGCACACAGCTAATGGACAAACCCCGTTCGTTACATTTGGTTTTGGTTTAGGGACTAGTTGGGAATCACGCTTAATTCAAGAGTCTATTTTAAAAGTTCGTATCAAAGGATTAGGTAAAAATCATAAAACAGCAGTTTTCCCAAAACTGGTTTTTGCTATTAAAGATGGTATTAACCATAAACAGGGTGATGATAATTATGATATTAAGGAACTTGCACTTGAGTGTGCAAGTAAACGTATGTACCCAGATATTTTAAATTACGATAAAGTTGTTGAGGTGACAGGTTCATTTAAAACGCCAATGGGTTGCCGGAGTTTTTTAGGAGTGTATGAAGAAGATGGTCAATTACTTCATGATGGTCGTAATAATTTAGGTGTCATTAGTCTAAACCTGCCTCGTATAGCTATTGAAGCTAAAGGTGATGAAGTACGGTTTTGGGAAATTTTAGATAAACGTCTAGAACTCTGTAAAAAAGCATTAATGACGCGTATTGCTAGACTTGATGGCGTAAAAGCACGAGTGGCACCTATTTTATATATGGAGGGTGCTTGTGGAGTTAGACTTAACGAAGATGATAGTGTTTCTGAAATTTTCAAAAATGGTCGAGCTTCAATTTCTTTAGGTTATATTGGTCTTCATGAAACATTAAATGCACTTTACGGAAATCAAATACACCCATTTGATAGTAATGAATTACGTGAAAAAGGGCTAGCTATTGTTAATCGTTTACGTAAAGCGGTAGATCAATGGAAAGAAGAGACAGGTTACGGTTTTAGCCTATATAGTACACCAAGTGAAAACTTATGCGATCGTTTCTGTCGACTTGATACGGCAGAGTTTGGCGTGATTTCTGGTGTTACAGACAAAGGATATTATACAAACAGTTTCCATCTTGATGTTGAGAAAAAGGTTAATCCGTACGAAAAAATCGAATTTGAAAAACCTTATCCTCAAGTTGCCAATGGTGGTTTCATTTGTTATGGGGAATATCCAAATATGATTAATAATATTAAAGCATTAGAGGATGTTTGGGATTATAGTTATAGTCGCGTGCCTTATTATGGTACTAACACACCAATTGATGAATGCTATGAATGTGGCTATACCGGTGAATTTTCTTGTACCAGTAAAGGCTTTGTTTGTCCAAGTTGCGGTAATCATGATTCATCAAAAGTCTCAGTTACCCGTCGTGTTTGCGGATATTTAGGTAGCCCTGATGCTCGCCCATTCAATGCAGGCAAACAAGAAGAAGTTAAACGTCGGGTTAAACATTTAGATAACGGTCAAATTGGCTAATAATTAATTAGTTATGAATTATCATCGTTATTATTCAGTTGATGTTGTAAATGGGGAAGGAACTCGATGTACACTCTTTGTTGCTGGCTGCGTTCATCAATGTCGCGGTTGCTATAATAAAAGTACTTGGGCTTTAGATTCTGGTTTGGTTTTTACACAAGCACTTGAAAATCAAATCATTAAAGATCTACAAGATACCGAAATAAAACGTCAAGGATTATCGCTTTCTGGTGGTGATCCTTTACATCCTCAAAACGTTGCAACTATATTAAAACTGGTTCAACGTGTTAAATCTGAGTGCGATAATAAAGATATCTGGCTTTGGACTGGGTATAAGCTCGATGAGTTAACATCTGAACAACAAGCGGTTATTCCTTATATTGATGTGTTAATTGATGGAAAATTTGTACAAGAACTTGCTGATCCTCGTCTATTATGGCGGGGAAGCAGCAATCAAATTATCCATCGTTTTAAGTAAAAATTATGAACTAATTACTGGGATTTATGTAAATTTAGAAGATAAGAAATAGCTTCTCGGTAGTTAATTTCAAGGTTTTCGCTACTTGATGAAGTGATATGTAAATCAGTAATTTTGCCATTATGAATCCCATACACCCAACCATGTAAATTAACTTTTTGACCTCGTTGCCATGCAGATTGAATAATTGTAGAATGTCCAAGATTGTATACTTGTTCAATTACATTAAGTTCACATAAAACATCCAAACGGATATCGGGAGGAAATTCTCCTAGAAGTGAGCTATTTCGAAACCAAAGATCACGAATATGCAGTAACCAGTTATTAATTAGCCCTAAATCAGGATTTTCAACCGCATCACGAATTCCCCCACAACCTAAATGACCACAAACAATGATATCTTCAATTTTAAGTACATCTACAGCATATTGAACAACAGATAGGCAGTTTAAATCAGTATGTATTACAAGATTACCAACATTACGATGTACAAATAATTCGCCAGGTTTTAGCTTAATGAGCTTTTCTGCTGAAACACGGCTATCTGAACAACCTATCCACAAAAATTTCGGATTTTGTTCAACGGCAAGTTGTTTGAAAAATTCGGGATCTTCTTGTGCTATTTTTTCTGACCACTCGTGGTTAAAACGAATTAAATCGTTTACATCAAACATAATTTATATTTCCTTTTATATTTCATTATTCTTATTGAAGTGAGTTTGCCATTTTGAAAATCATTATAATTTCACTCAATTCTTTTAATATGTTGCACTTTACTTTTCATAAGTAATTTTCGACATAATGGTGTAGTCAATATTTTTGCTTTAATAATTTTACTATAAAGTTTTAAACGTAGCTGAATGGTTTTTTGATAGTAACGTTTATTAGGATTTGGAGCACCATTATTTAAGATTTTACTTAAAATCTCAGCACTATCTAGAGCGTAGCTTATCCCTTCTAAGGAACTTGCACTAATAAAGCCAGCTGCTTCTCCAATCAAAAAAATATTTTCGCTGCCAGTATAGAAATCACGGAATCGATTTGGATAAATCACTAAACATTTTTCCGTTTTAAATGGCTCTCCAAAAATAAACCCTTGTTTTATTAATTTTTGTTTAAGATGCTCAAAATTTTGGGCTGCTTCTTTTTTAGGGAATGCACCTCCTAAAATAAAATAACCATCTTTAGAGATGCTCCAAGCATAGCAATTTGTTGATTCATTATCGAAAATACACGAATAAAATGGTTTTTTATGCTGATCAGTGAACCATTGTTGGATTGCGACATACTGTCTAATGGTATGATGGGGATAGCGCATTCTTCTAACAAGAGAATTGGCACCGTCAGCACCGACTACATATTGGGCTGTGGTGTTTTGTTCATTTTTATTTTCATCAAGATAAGTGATCTGATAACCATCAATAATACGCCTTACTTCTTTACAGAGTGTATTATGAAGAACGGTTACATTTGATGGTATCAGTGATTTTAGCCACAGGTCAAACTTGTGTCGGTCAAAACTAACATAACTTCGCTGATAATTGCGAACAAGTTTGGTTTGTAAGTCATAAGTTTTGACACTAAAAATTTGAGGATCAGTTAAAATATCAGCTGGTAAATTTATATTTTGCCTAGCAAAGGCTTTTTGTGCATCATCTGCTAATAGGCCCCCACAAGGTTTATGGAATCCGCCATTTCCCATTTTATGTTTTGTATCTAATGCAATAACTTTGAATGAAGAGCTAAGTAAACGGGCTAGAGTACTACCAGCAGGTCCAAGACCAATGATTGCGATATCGTAATCCATGTTATTATATTGCTTATTTGATCGCTTTTAAAAATGAGCTATGTTATCAAATTATATTAAGTGTGGCTATTAGATATGTGAGCTTATCTTATTATGCTATTTATCAAAAATTTTCTGTGAATTATGTGTTTTAATATTAAAACAGAATTTAACTTAAGCCTTTTATTAGTTAATTTTTGTTATGGCTCAATATTGGTTTTAAAAATTTTTGATTTAATTTATCAAATGGTAATGTGCGACTAATTAACACCAATCGAGATATTCTTCACGGTGCATTTTCCCAAGTGGAACCATAGTCAAATTCTACATACTTTATGTGTATCTTGAACAATCAAGCCTTGGTTGTTATCCTTAATAGCCAAAATACTTTTGTAGCGTAGCTATCGTTGCCATATTGTTTGACTAAACTTTCTATAAAATAGCCAATCTTTTTAGGTTGAGTTCACCAGATTCAAAAAGATAAAGACGGATATTATTTTATGATTTAACATGTTACTCTATAGTGGTAGTAGTTTAAAACTTGCTTGAAGCTTTTTAGTAGGATTGATAATAAAAAACCTTTATTTATTATTAGTTCATTATTAATGATCATGTATATCAAGCCATGCTGATTTGAAGAACAGCTCATTAATTGCGTCAATAATCATTACCTTTGATTAATTTTATGAATTAGATTGAGTACATTATTTTTTTGTTTATGGCCAATACAATCATTTTCTCGCCAAAATAATACAACCAGCAAATCCAATTTTTGAAAGGTTTACATAATGCTTGTCAAGATGTTTCAATATATACATTGTATCAGCAATGGTAACAATTGCATCAATCTGAATAGTTTGACTAATTAAATCATCAATAAAATATATTATTGTATAATAGAGATAGGATTATTAAGTTAGATGTTCCTATAATAAGGTGATCAATTTGCATTCACCCGCTATTCGTTTTGCATGTAACTTATGTAACACATTTGTCAGTTTGGTTTCGAATATTGTAGCAAATGCAGTCATTAGTTATCTCAACTATTTGGATTTCATTACTGATGTTTAATAAATTATTATCAATATTTATTTGTTCATATTCATTTTCAATAATGATTATTTTTTCATTATGGTCATTTTTCAACAAATAATTAATCATGGCGGTTTTTCTCGGACCAAGAAAACCTGTTAATATTGTAATAAGAATTAATAGTATATTAATTTTTTCTGTTATCTAATAATCTTAATTTTAGCAACATTTAAAACCACTCTTACCTGAATAACGAGCATCTTGGCGTTCTTTAAAAAACTCTTCATAAGTCATAGGGATTTGATCAGGATGCGTTAGCTTCATATGTTGGACATAATTGTCATAATCAGGAATACCGATCATTAATTTAGTTGCTTGACCAAAGTATTTTCTTGCTTTTGTGAGTGAATCAAACATATATTTCTCTTAATTAAGTAATATTAATTTTAGCTATATAAATGATTGTTTTTACATTATATAACTCAATTAATTATTAAAATTATTTCTGTTCCACTATAAGATGCTAATCTTTAATAGTCAATCATTGATTGAGTATAATTATCACATTATAAAATAAAAGTTTATATAGTCGCTGATTTTATTTACCTAATTAGCCATTAAACAATAGGATATATTCTAATATTTTCATAAAATTCATTTATCTATTAGTAAATAACTTCTATAATGTTCGCCAATTTATAATGTATAAGAGTTAATAATGGAAAAGTTTCACGTAACAGGACCAACATCGCTAAATGGCGAAGTGGTTATTTCTGGCGCAAAAAATGCTGCGCTACCCATTTTATTTTCTGCAATTTTGGCAGAAAAACCAGTAGAACTTCGAAATGTTCCTAAGTTAAAAGATATCGATACAACTTTGGAATTGCTAGGCCAGCTAGGTGTAAAATATGAACGAAATGATTCCATTCACCTTGATGCAGGTCATCTGAATAACTACTGTGCACCTTATGAGCTAGTAAAAACTATGCGTGCTTCAATTTGGGCTTTAGGTCCTCTTGTCGCTCGCTTTGGACAAGGACAAGTTTCATTACCGGGTGGTTGTGCTATTGGGGCAAGGCCTGTTGATCTTCATATTAGTGGTCTTGAACAACTTGGTGCGATAATCACACTTGATGAAGGCTATGTTAAAGCGTCGGTCAATGGAAAACTAAAAGGTACTCATATTGTCATGGATAAAGTGAGTGTTGGCGCTACTGTTACGATTATGTCAGCCGCAACTTTAGCTGAAGGCAAAACTATCATCGAAAATGCAGCATGTGAACCTGAAATTGTTGATACCGCTAAGTTCCTAAATATGTTAGGCGCTAAAATTATTGGTGCTGGTACAATGCGTATTGAGATAGAAGGGGTTGAACGTTTAGGTGGTGGTATACATGAAATAGTTCCTGATCGTATTGAAACAGGGACTTTTTTAGTTGCGGCAGCTATATCTAGAAGTAAAATTACTTGTCGTAAAACCGATCCAACCCTACTTGATGCGGTACTTTCTAAATTAAAAGAGGCTGGTGCTAAAATTGAAATTGGTGATAATTGGATTTGTTTAGATATGCAAGGAAAAAGGGCGAAGGCGGTTAACATTCATACTGCTCCGCATCCAGGTTTTCCTACTGATATGCAAGCACAATTCTCATTGCTAAATATGGTTGCTGAAGGTACAGGAATCATTAAAGAAACCATTTTTGAAAATCGATTTATGCATGTTCCTGAGCTAATTCGCATGGGTGCAAAGGCAGAAATTGAAGGTAATACCTTAATTACCCATGGTGTTGAAACATTGAGCGGTGCTCAAGTAATGGCGACAGATTTACGGGCGTCAGCGAGTTTAGTTTTAGCTGGTTGTATTGCTGAAGGTTTAACTACTGTTGATCGTATTTACCATATTGATCGAGGCTATGACAATATTGAAGCAAAATTAAGAAAATTAGGCGCCAATATTGAAAGAGTGAAATAATTCATTTTCGCTAAAGAACTTAATAAGTTGTTTATTCAAAAGGAGCGTAATGATGACAAAGCAAGCATTGGTGTTTTTATCGAATGGTTGTGAAGAAACAGAAGCGGTAACCACTATTGATTTATTAACCCGAGCTGATATTAAAGTTACTACTGCAAGTATTTCAAGTTCTCGTGAGGTTGAATGTTCTCGAGGAGTAACCATTTTGGCAAAAAAAATCCTTTCGGATGTTCAATACATTGATTTTGATGTTGTTGTTTTACCTGGAGGTGTTAAAGGTGCTGAAAATTTTCGAGATTGTCCACTGTTAATCGAAAAATTGAAACAAACGCACCAAAGTGGCGGCATTGTTGCAGCAATCTGCGCCTCTCCAGCTATGGTTTTACAACATCATAACTTATTTTCACACGCATATATGACTGGTTATCCAACTACTAAAGAGGCGTTTAAAAATTGGAAGTCCGATAGAGTTTATTTTGATGAGTTGTATAAAGTTATTACTAGCCAAGGTCCCGCAACGTCTATTGATTTTGCTTTGAAAATTATAGATGCGTTGTTAGGCCGAATAAAAGCAGCTGAGATTGCTCGGCAATTAGTTCTTCCTTTGGGGATTGAATCCTATCAATAAATAGGTACTAAATGTCAAATTCACATTTGTATGAAAAATTAGTTAAAAGAGCGACGCTAGGTGCTGTTTCAATTTCTATTTCCTTAATTTTAATTAAATTTATTACTTGTTGGTTTACCGGTTCAATAAGTTTATTTGCTTCATTATTAGATTCAAGTATCGATTTAATTGCTTCAGGTGTTAACTTTTTTTTAGTTCGTTATGCACTTAAGCCCGCAGATGCTGATCATACTTTTGGTCATGGCAAGGCAGAATCTTTGGCCGCATTATTACAAAGTGCGTTTATTATTGGTTCTGCAATAATTTTATTACTTTCTAGTATTCGCTCTTTTATTCATCCGAGTGAACTGCAAGAACCTTTATTAGGGATTATTGTATCAACTGTTTCTGCTGTAGTTACATGTATTCTTGTTTTATATCAAATATATGTTGTAAAAATCACCAAAAGTAATGCTATTCAAGCTGATATGTTGCATTATTCTTCCGACATGTTGTTGAATATTGCTGTTATAATTGCACTTTGTTTAAGTTGGTATGGCATTACTTATGCTGATGCGGCCTTTGCATTTTTTATTGCTTTGTATATTTGTTATAATGCTTATCATATTGCACATAATGCAATTAAAGACCTATTAGATCACGCCTTACCAGATAGTGATAATTTGCGAATAGCTGAAATTGTGGCTTCATATCCAGATGTAAGAGGTTTTCATGATCTAAAGACCCGCCAAGCAGGGCCTCTTAAATTTATTCAATTGCATCTTGAATTAGACGATGATATGCCTTTAATCACTGCTCATGCCATTGCTGATGCTATTGAAAAACATATTTCTAAAGAATTTTCTCCTGCAACAGTGATTATTCATCAAGATCCAATTTCTGTTGTACCCATCGAAATGATGAAGTAGAAAAATTAATCAAAAATAGCCTTTATCTTCTATTGTTAGATATCTGTTAAGACTCTATAATAACTAAAAGTTAATAATTTGGAGTTATTTATATGATAAAAAAAATAGGTATTTTAACCAGTGGTGGCGACGCTCCAGGAATGAATGCAGCTATTCGAGGTGTAGTGAGAACAGCATTATCAGAAGGGTTGGATGTTTTTGGTGTTTATGATGGTTATATGGGACTTTGCGAAGATCGCATTGTTCAACTAAAGCGTTCAAGTGTATCTGATATTATTACTCGTGGTGGTACATTTCTTGGTTCGGCTAGATTTCCAGAGTTTAAAGATAAAGCTGTAAGACAAAAAGCCATTGCTAATCTAAAAAAACATCAAATTGATGCTTTAGTTGTTATTGGTGGTGATGGTTCATATATGGGCGCAATGCGATTAACTGAAGAAGGTTTTCCATGTATTGGTTTACCAGGAACTATTGATAATGATATTCGTGGTACTGATTATACTATAGGTTATTTTACTGCGCTTAGTACTGCTGTTGAAGCAATCGATAGATTACGTGATACTTGTTCTTCACATAACCGAATTTCAGTTATTGAAATAATGGGGCGAGATTGTGGTGATTTAACCTTAAATGCAGCAGTTGCTGGTGGTTGCGAATTTATGATTATTCCAGAGGTTTCTTATACGAAGGAAGATCTAATCGAAGAAATTAAACTAGGCTTTGCAAAAGGTAAAAAACATGCAATTGTGACTGTTACAGAACATATGTGTGATGTAAATCAACTTGCAGTAGACATTGAAGCTGCTGTTCATCACGAAACTCGTGCCACAGTATTAGGGCACGTTCAACGTGGTGGTTCTCCTGTCCCTTATGATCGTATTTTGGGGTCTCGTATGGGGGCTTATGCTGTTGAATTACTGCTACAAGGCTATGCAGGTAGAAGCGTTGGCGTACAAAATGGTAAATTAGTACATCACGATATTATAGATGCTATCAATAATATGAAGCGTCCATTTGATATGGAACTATATAATACAGCTAAACGCTTATTCTAAGTAGGGTATTGTCGATAAAATCAGCTTAATTTAAAAATATAGGCCTATTAAAGGTGAGCTATTGATTGCAAAGATTATATCTCATTTGTTGACCTAACGTTCACCTTATAAGCTTTAACAATTCATTATTAATATGCATTTCAAGCAAATATAAATTTCTTTAAATTTTTCTCTATAAAAACCCATTAAAAAAATTTTGACAATTAAATAAAAGTTACTCTAATTGTCATAGATTAATTATAAATATAATATTCATCATATTATATTTATAATTAAACTTGGGTAAAATTTAAAAAATGAAGGGGATTATGTCGCTAATATATCGAGAAGACCTAGAGCGTATTTATGTGGTAGATAATAACCAAGAAATAGCAGAAATGACATTTTCTAGAATAGGCCAAGATAAGGCAGCCATTAATCATACCTATGTTGATCCTCGATATCGAGGGCAAGGCATAGCTAATAAATTATTAAGTCTTGTTTTGAAAAAGTTAAAACAAGAGCAAAGAGAAATCATATCTTTATGTTCATTTGTAGATAAAAAATTAATTTAATAATAAGTTTCAAATATTTTTTAAACTGCTTCAGCGAAGTAATATCATATTTTAATAATTTTCTGTATTTATCTATAAATAACTTACTAGTGACATCTAAATATATGATACATTATCATTAATAATTATATTTTAATTTCTAATATTCAAAATGGCATCATTACAAGCTCAGAAAATTCATTCTATACATGTATTACGTGGTGTTGCAATTATTATGATTGTTTTTAGTCACTGCTTGGGTGTGTTTAAAAATACTCATTTAATTGCTAATAGTTATTTATTTTCTTTTTTAAATTTATTTGCATTTAACTTCACGACATTTTTTGTATTAATTGCTGGTTTTTTATTTCAACATCTAACATATAAATTTGATACTAAAACATATTATTTATCAAAGTTTAAGACTGTTGTGTGTCCTTATATTTCGGTATCTATTTTTTGTTTTATTTTTTTTCATTATCAAAATTTATCTAATTTACCTTCGCTATCATTCACTGAACCCAGCATAATAAGCAAAGTTGTTATAATGATGCTAACTGGAACGCAGCTTTTGCCTTTATGGTTTATCCCAATGATTATTATTGTTTATGCAATGGGTCCTATTTTTTTATATTGGTCAAAAAAAAGTTTAATTATTGCTGGCATGATTTCTATGTTTTGGGTGGTGATATTTACTAAACCTGATTTTACTAAGCCTCTTCTGAATTTATTGCATTATGGACCTGTTTATTTAACAGGAATGATGATAAGGCAAAATTATGAAACAATTATAAGGGCAGTAAAAAATAATTTGTTTTTAATTATCTTATTTTTTAACTTATGTTTTTTCGTACCATTTATTGGTCGTTATGTTGATAATCTTGGCGTTGAAAAACTTTATCTTGATACTTTACAAAAAATTATTCTATTTATATTAGCTCTTTACTTTTTAGATGGACTTAATGGTAAAACTAATGATGGGAAGGCTTATAAATTTTTATCTTATATGGCAAATATTAGTTTCCCAATTTATTTTATTCATGAAATTATTGTTTTTCAGTTGGAAAAATTATTATTTGATACCCCAATGGGAAATATAACTTTAACAACAAATGGTTTATTAGCATCATTAGGCGCAATTATTTTATTAATATTAACTCTAATAATAAGTGTAATTATAGCTAATATAATAAAATCAATCTTCAAAGATAAAGCAAAATATCTTATTGGTAGTATTCACTAAAATAAAGTTGTAATGTTGTCGTAATTAAGTTTGGTATTTACTAAATACCGCCTCAATATTAGTATTACGCAATTTACAAGTAAATTTTAATTAATGTTTTGTTTTTTAAAAACATATTTATACCATTTTGTTTTATATCAACAATTTTAATGAAATAGATTGAGTAAATAAAAAACAAACGATAAAAAAAATATAATTAACACTTGCATGATTTTTTAAAGTCCCTATAATGCGCACCCACTGACACGACGTCATCGAAATTGGACGGGAATAGAGTTGGTGAACAAGGTCAAAAATTTTAAAAAAAGATCTTGACGAATAAAAAGGTGTAGCGTAACATACGCAGCCCTTGAGACAGCAAAGATGATTAACGAAAAGTTGATTGAGAATTGGAAGCTGTTAGCTCTTTAAAAAGAAGAAACAGACAATCTGTGTGGGCACTTGCGAGACGAAGAATTAAAGTCTACGGACTAAAAAGATTAAGAAGTCTTGATAAGTGACACTGAAGATTCATTTGAATATGTCAGAGACAGTTATTGAGCATCAAACTTTAAATTGAAGAGTTTGATCATGGCTCAGATTGAACGCTGGCGGCAGGCTTAACACATGCAAGTCGAACGGTAACAT